>CALGIV010000027.1 GCA_937914785.1 uncultured Eubacteriaceae bacterium
CATCGAAGCCGGCAGCGCAAACAGCGCGAGCGAACTCGTCAATTTTGACGGCGGCGACGATTACACACTTAGTGTAAAAGATGATGGTGTGAACTACAGAAAACCGGGAACCTATACCGTTGTCTACACCGTGACAAATACATCGGATAATAAAACCGAAGATATATCGCTCGACTTTCAAATCGTCGATACGACACCGCCACAGCTGTCTTCTTCCGACATTTCCGTCCCGCAACACACGACGGAAGATATCCGTTCCTACTTTACGGTCATCGATAATTCGGATGAGACGATCCCGCTGAATAATATTGTCCTGAACCAAACGATCAATACATCGACAGCAGGCACTTATCCCATAGAAGTTACGCTAACCGACAGCAGCGGCAATTCGGCAACAGTAAGCGCAACGGTAACAGTGAAAAACGTCGGCGACACCAGTGCGTTTTACAATAAAGTCTCGGGTACCTGGGCCCTTACTGCCGATGCAAATACACAGGTCGTCATCAAACAGGAAAACAACCAATACATCTTGCTTGTCGGTAAGGTAAGCGGACACGCAGACGGCGGCGAATTCGTCTTCATCGAAGTCAACGATGCGGCGACTACGGCCACACTGCGTTGGTCTTACACCGAGGATACGACGACTGCGACGAGAACTGTTAAAATCGACACCGGACCGCCCGGCGATGGCCTTATGGAGATTGACTTCGGTCAGGGTGCCGGATGGCAGGAGTTAAAATTTGTCAGTGATTAATATTAATAAAAAAAGACTTGCTTACCGCAAGTCTTTTTTTATATCTATACAAGTTTTTTAACCGTTTCGCGCACGACAATCTCGTGCGGGACGATGATACTATCCCCTGCATTGAGCTCATACGGTTTATTTTCAATCTTTTTAATCAACAGCCTCGCTCCAACTGCACCGATATCGAATCTCGGCTGCGACACCGTCGTGATCTGCGGCTTGGTCCATTCGCTGATCCAATAATTGTTATAGCCCATAATGCTGATATCATCCGGCACGCGCAAGCCCTCTTCTTCCGCTCTCTTGATCGCGCCGGCAGCAAATTCGTCATTGATGCACAAAACGACGCTGGGCCGTTCACTGCAAGCCAACACTTCTCCCATCCTGTCATAACCCACTTGGGCATACGGCTTTTTTTCTTCTTCTATCGACGACTGAGTCAACCACTCTTCTTTGATTGTCATCCCCAACTTCTGTGCCGCATCCCGCATCGCCTTTTCCCGCTCTACACATACAGTGTAGTTCTCCTTGTTGCCATTGAGGAAGCCGACACTGCGGTGCCCCATTTCATACATAAAAGCGACTGCGTCATAAGCGGACTGATAGTTGTCGATGCAAACGCTGCTCAGCGCACCTGTCGGATCAACTACCGTACACAAGACAACCGGCACTTTCAGCGCCCTTAATTTCTCCGCCAGTTCGTCGGTCAACATGCGCGTGACGACCAAAATGCCGTCACATTGTTTTTGGAGAAACATCTTCAAATAGTGTTCCTCTTTTTCAAGATCGGTATCTGTATTTGCCACGAAGACATTGTACCCATACAGCCAACACGCATCGGTCACACCGCGGCAAACCATCGTAAACTGCTGCTTTGTAATATCGTCGATAATAATCCCGATCGTATTTGTCTTACGCACTTTAAGACTTCTTGCCACTTCGTTTGGTTCATATCCCAATTCTTCTATTGCCTGCAATACGCGCTGCCGCGTACTCTCGCTTACGAGCGGAATATTATTGACGACTCTGGATACGGTTGCGACTGAAACGTCGGCCGCTTTTGCAACATCTTGAATTGTAACTGCCATTTTCCATCCTCCTGTTTATGCTGCTAAGATATTATATAAGATAATCGCCGCTGTAATCAAATTAAATATACCATGTGTGATCACTGCGGCCCAAAAGCCCTTTTTTTCGTACACATAACACAAATATAATGAAAAGAGCCAAAACGATAAAAAGGCTACTACGCTGTTGTGCAGCAATGCAAACAACAATGAGATCATGATCGCCGCAACTGGGGGTTTAAGCTTCTTTTTCAGTACGGTGCCGTAATAAAAAGCCCGAAAGACAAACTCCTCGACAACCGGCCCTATCAATACCGATGTGAACAATAAATAGCTTAGCCTCAGTCCATCGCTTTCATACATTTGCGTAATAATTTCCTGCTGTTGCGCCTCAATGCCGTACCGCTGCAGGACAGTAGCCATTACGGCGTTTAATGCCGTAAATGCCAGCCATACCAACGCCGCCTTGACGACCAATACAACAATATCTCTGCCTGTCAGCAACTGCCTTTCGACTGCTGTAAGCGCTCTGAGCTCCTCCTTGTTCAAGCGGAAAAGAATCAACAGATTTAGCAACACAGCCAAGTACGTCCAGTAGTAAAACACCACGGCCGAGAAGATGATGTAGCACACTCGAAGCGCCATTGACCGCTCTTTCAGCGCCGTCAAACTCAAATACCACACCGGCACAAACAACACAAGCATATTCAAATAGGTTAAAATAACGTCTACAAGCTGATTATTCATTATATCACACATTCGCTACTTTTAAAATAAAAAAACGGGCGGTCATCAGAAAGCTCGTCTTTGTCCCGTCCCGTTTCTTTAAAACCTATTGCTGAACATATTCTTTTAAAATCGCCGGCAGGCGCGCACATTTATCTTCCGGCACCGAGCAAACCGCGATCCGGATCCCCTGCGGCATCGGCACTGTGAACGCATTCTTTTCAAACATCGCCTCAACAACCGGCATCGCCTCTCCCAGAATCGGAATCGACATAAAATATCCACTGTCAAACGGCATATATTTCAATCCGATTTTATCGGCTTCGCGCATCAGCGCAGATGCGCGCCGGCCGACCAGCTGCACATGCGTCTCACGCTCCGCTTCAAATTTTTCTGTTAAAGCTTCATCTTCATAAACCTTTGCGAAAGCGCGCTGCGCCGCAGAAACACATCCAGTGTAGACACCCCTTGTCGAAAACGTCCCCGCTGCCTTAGCTTCCAGCGCAATCTCCTTATCGCCGGACAACGAGATCAGCGAAGCCGTCCTGAGGCCATACGCCGTCGCGGTCTTCGACAGGCTGTATGAAAAAAGCAACAGAACATTTTTCGGCAGCGTCTTGTACGCTCGGATGAAATCCCTGCCCTTCTCACCGGCAAAATCGATGTAAGCGACATCAAACAGGATGACAAAACGTTTCAACGGATTTTTCTGCGCCAATACTTCATACATCGCGTATAACTCCTGTGCCTCTTTGTAGCTCATCGTATAACCCGTCGGATTATGTGCCGGCACATTGATGATTGCAATAACGCAATCCTGCTTCTTCATCAATTCAACGGTCGCTTCTTCCAGCGCTGCAATGTTGAATTGATGATCGTCGGTAAACATTTTAAACTCTTTCATCTTGCGCTTATTTTCATAAGCGATGATATTGTAAGGCGACCAGTTCCAGTCGGTAACCAGCACTTCGTCGCCGTCGTTTGCATAATTCCAAATCACGTTGCGCACAGCCGCCGTACCGCCCATCGTTGTTACCGCTTCTACGTATCCGTCCGGCTTGACATCGCGAAAACACGCTTTAATCGAGGCGTTGAGGAACCCCGGCTCTCCCTGCATTGCGGAATATCCCGCCATCTCGGCATTCGACAATGAACGGAGCACATCGTAATAAACGCTGTTCGTCATCAATCCTCCCTTATCATCGGTCAGCGATCCGATCGAAGCGTTTATAACGTTTTCGCTGCCAATTTTCTGAGCAGCCTGTGCGGCCTTACCCGCAATTTCAAAAATAATATCTGCCGAAAATTCTCCAACGGCATGATCATTGATCATCTTAAAATCCTGACTCATCTTTACCTCCCGTAAAGCTTATATATTCCGCTCTCCCACGGTTCTTATGCTTTTAGCATACATTTTTCAAACGCATTGATCACTGCGGCGCGAAACCCGTCATTTTCCAACGAAGCGATGGCCTCAATCGTCGTCCCGCCGGGGGAGGAGACCATATCGCGCAGCGCAGCCGGATGCGCATCGCTTGAAAGCACGAGCTGTGCGCTTCCCTTGACGACCTGTGCGGCGATTTCATAAGCTGCATCGGCCTGAATCCCCGCACGGATCGCGCCTGCCGCAAGCGACTCGATGAACATAAACACATAAGCCGGCGCAGAGCCCGAAAGTGCCGTAATGGCCGCCATATGCTTTTCCTCCAGCACCATAGTGCGGCCGATCTGATTAAACAGACCGCATACAGCTTCTTCCGCTTTATTGTGCTCGCTTTCCGCAAGCACAAACATCCCTTCTGCAACAGCGCCTAAAATATTCGGCATCATCCGAAGTACGACGGCGTCTTTCAGATACGTTTTGATCTGTGCCACAGGCACGCCCGCAGCGACGCTGAGGACGATTTTATCCGTAAAATCGCACGCCTGAATCTCTTCAAGCGCCCGTTGAATAACATTGGGCTTGACTGCCAGCACAATCAAGTCACTTTGTGTCACGACTGTTTTATTATCCGGCGCAGACACCATCTGATATTGCTCGGCAAGCTGCGCTTTTCTACGCGCATCATCCATACTGAAAAAGCAGATATTTTTAACGGCACCATCACCTTTACGAAAGCCTTCAATCACAGACAGCGCCAAATTGCCGCAGCCGATAAAACCGATGTTCACTTAAATCACCTCAGCAAGTTTATATCAAAAAAATATATCACAAAACAGCTTGATATACAATCATTATTTTTCACAAAGCCCTGAAATGACGCAAAAATAAGCATTTCTGCCATTGGTATATTTTAAAAAAAGCGCTGCACATACCGCAGGATGTACTTCGCCACAACCGAGGTAAATAAACCGGTTACAAGGCTTAAAGCCAACAGATATGGCAGAATTGTCAGAATCGCCAGACTTTGCAGCACGAAAACAGCGACGATCATCTGGCCGATATGATGAAAGACGGCGCCGAGAATGCTGATACCGGCAATACTCAATTTGTCTTTAAATATGCGCCTTGCCAGGCACATTGCCGCCAGGCTGAGCAAACCGCCTGCCAGCGCATACATCAGCGCGGAAAAGCCCGTAAACAAAAATGCCGATAAGCTCGTGCGCAATACGACGAGCACCAACGCTTCGCGCGGCGAATACAGATACAGGCACAGCAAGGTCGCGATATTGGCCAGACCAAGCTTTGCTCCCGGGATCGGAATGACGGGCAGAAAGCTTTCCACATAGCTTAAAATCAGCGCAAAGGCGACGAGCAGGGCAAGCCGGCTGACTTTCTTTGCACTCAATGACCGTCCTCCTCTCCCTGTATACTGATGATGAGTTTGTGCGGCAGGCAGATGATCTTGTCTCCGCCCTTCCGAGCCGCTTTTGTATGCACGCAAATCTGATCACGGCAATCCGCCTCAATGACGGCGATTGCCCCGTCTTTAACTTCAATAACGTTGTAGCCCGCTTCGGTCTCAACCGTAAAGTGCTCCTCGGCTTTTTCATCGAGCACAAACTGCCGGTAAAGCGCGCCGTCAACCGTAATGAGCACGGCACTGCCGGCCGGCCTGCTGAGCGTTACGGCCATATACGAGACAAACGCAATAATAATGATAACTATAATTATTACTATATCGCCTTTTTTCATCCCTGCTACCACTTAATAATTCAGCCAAAACGTAAAGGCATTGAGGAAGAAAAGCACGATATTGATGCGCACCCAGATGGGCTTATACGTGCGCCAATATTGAATAGCCGCATAAAGCTCACAGATCATCAGCAGTGAATAATACAGCGCCCCGTATCCGATATAAGCCGGCTGTCCGCCTGCGGTGATGCTGATCGTAATAAACGGCGGCAGCAGCATCAAGCTTGCGCTGAAAAAGATTGCGGCGATCACGCCCATAATGACGGCGGCTTCTTTGTTATGGCGCTGCAGAAAAGTTTTCTCTTCGGGCGGTTTGTTTTCTTCCATATGCGCTTATCCCTTCTTCTGTGTTACTGACTGAGCCAGGCATATCTTAAATCGACGTTCGTCTGTGCGGGTTGAAAGAGTACATCTTTCAATTTCAAATCGACGACATAAGCGTCTACAGGGCTGTAGAGCGGATAGAGCGGTACCTGTTCGGCGATGATCGCCTCCGCGTCTACATAAAGCTGGCCGCGCGCCTCGTCTGCTTCTTCGCCAAAAGGCGGTTTGGTATTTAAAATCGCTTCGATTAATGCATCGTAATCGCCGTTTGAAAACTTTGTAAAGTTATTTGACGCACCAGCTGCAAGCGAGCGCAAGTTACAGACCGGATCTGCATAATAATTCTGCATACCGGCGTACGTAATCGCGTATTCGCCGGATTCATACCGGCCGATGCGCTCGGCGTAAGTGACTTTTTCAACCTCAATATTCAAGCCGAGATTTATATTAATCTGTTCCGCTAAAAATACCAAAATGCTCTCATAGGCAGAGCCCTGCCCACCCAAAATCGTAATCGAGGCGTTTAAGTCTTCTTTCGTGATATTCAATTCCCCGAGTGCTTCGACCAACTTTGCCTGTGCACCCTCCACATCAAACGTCGCCACGTCGTGCTCTGCTTCGTCAAACAGGTATACACCGTCTACCGACATACTCTTCGGCGTCAATGTCTGCGCTACAACACCAAACCCTTTACGCACATCGGCGATAAACGCTTCCTTATCGACCGCCATCGCAAAAGCCGTGCGTAAGTTCACATTGGATAGATATTCGTGTTCGCAATTAAACTGTAAATACCACGTCAGCGGCTGCGTGACTTGCACGTAATTCTCTCCGCCGGCAAACTGTCCGACATACGACTGCGAGAGCGTAATCAGCTGCACTTCTCCGCTCTCAAACATCTTTACCGCCTCATTGTTTTTCATCTGAATTGGACAGGTGATCTTCGTCAGCTTCACATTTTCGCTGTCCCAGTAATATTCATTTTTCTCTAAGACGATGTATTCATCCTCTACCCATTCCGCGACGATAAACGGCCCGGAACACGCCATATTCTCTTTCAACAGCGCATAGTCGTTGCCGAATTCTTCAACAAAGCTGCGTTTCGCCGGAATGAAGGCAGGGTTCGCCAGCAGCTGGAGAAAATAAGACGCCGGCTCTTCGAGGGTGATGATCAGCGTATTTTCATCCGCCGCCGTAATACCCACATCGTCGATCGTCTTCGTCGTCTTGATGCCGTTGCGGTCTTCGCCGTTTTTCGCTTCAAACGCATATTGGATTGGATATAACTGATACGTATACGGCGAATCAAAAGAATAGTTCAGCACACGCTTAAAAGAATAGGCAATATCGTCCGCCGTAATCTTGCTGCCGTCCGACCATTGCGCGTCGCGAAGCCGAAAGGTATACGTGCGGCCATCTTCGCTGATTTCCCAGCTTTCCGCAAGCGCAGGCATTGCCCGTCCATTCTCATCTAAGCGGACAAGCCCTTCCAATACCTGATTGATCACGATTAATGCCGATTGCTCGGTTGCAATCTGTGCATCCAGACAGATCGGATCGATGTCCAGCACCAGGCCGATCTCCTGCACTTCCGCAGGCACACTGGTACTCTTTTGCGTACAGCCAAAGAAAAGTACTGCACACAACAATAAAATAAAACCAACTCTTATCCGTCGACGAATCATCTCTGCTCCCTCACTCACTTTTTTAGTTTATGCAATAGAATTTCATTGACGCTTTTCGGGTTTGCAGCCCCCTTTGTCTGCCGCATAACCTGTCCGACCAAAAAGCCCAGCGCTTTATCTTTGCCGCCCTGATAATCGGCCACACTTGCCGGATTATTACTTAACACTTCATCGATAATCTTTTCCAATTCCGCCGTATCGCTGATTTGACTCAAACCTTTTTCTTTGACAATCGTCTGTGCATCCCGGCCGGTTGAAAACATTTCTTCTAAAACGCCTTTAGCCATCTTCCCGCTTAACTGCCCCGCCTTAATCAGGTTGAGCAGACCGGCCAACGCTTCGGGCGTCACTTTAATCTCGTCAAGCTCAATTTCCGCCTGATTGACAAGCGCCATAAGCTCCACTAAAACCCAATTGGCAGCCGTTTTCGCTTCGTCATAATACTTTAGCACATCTTCAAAGAACGTGCTGAGCTCACAACTGGCCGTCAGGACGCGTGCGTCGTACTCGCTGAGCGCGAGCTTCTCGATATAGCGCTTGCGCTTCTCTTCCGGCAGTTCCGGCATATTGCTTTTAATATTTTGAATATAGTCTTCACTTAAAACGATTGGCAATAAATCCGGTTCAGGAAAATAGCGATAGTCATGGGCGTTTTCTTTGCTGCGCAACGTGTAGGTAATACCTTTACTCTCGTCAAAACGCCGCGTTTCCTGAACGACCTTCTCCCCTGCCTCAATAACCTTTATCTGACGCTTATATTCATATTCAATGGCCTTTTGAAGCACCCTGAACGAGCTTAAATTTTTCATCTCCGTGCGCGTGCCGAATGCTTCCTGCCCCTCAGGCCGCACAGATAAGTTCACGTCAAAACGCAGCGAACCTTCCTGCATTTTGCAGTCGGAGACACCGGCATAAAGCAGAATATTACGCACTGTTTTCGCAAAGGCAAAAGCCTGTGCCGCACTGCGGATATCCGGTTCCGTGACGATTTCCAGCAGCGGCACGCCGCCGCGGTTATAATCCACCAGGCTGCCGTCAGCTACGTGGGTCAGCTTGCCGGCATCCTCTTCAATGTGGATGCGCGTCAGGGCAATCCGATACGCCTCGTCATCGGCTTCGATATCCAAATATCCGCCCAGACAGATCGGCAGATCAAACTGCGAGACCTGATACGCTTTGGGCAGGTCGGGATAGAAGTAGTTCTTCCGGTCCATCTTTGAAAAACGCGCGATCTCACAGTTCATCGCAAGGCCGGCTTTTACGGCATATTCGACTACCGTCTCATTCAACACGGACAATACGCCGGGCATCCCCAGACACACGGGGCAAACATTCGTATTTGGTTCATTGCCGAATTGTGTCGAACAACCGCAGAATATCTTACTTTTTGTCGAAAGCTCACAATGGATTTCAAGCCCGATTACCATTTCATAATTCATTTATTCCACCCCCTGTACGGCGCGCAGTTTATGATGGTCTGTCGCTTGCTGGAATGCATAACCCGCATTCAGCAGCATCTGCTCACCGTAAGCTCTGCCGGTGAGCTGAAGTCCGACAGGCAGCTGCTCTTCTGTCATCCCACACGGAATACTCACAGCCGGCAGACCTGCGATATTCGCCGTTACAGTGTATATATCCGATAAGTATTTCTGGATCGGATCCTCCACCTTTTGACCGATCGCCAGCGCACCGGAGGTTGTCGTCGGCGACAGTACAAAATCGCAGACTTCAAACGCTTTGTCATAACTTTCCTTAATCACCGTCCGGGCACGCAATGCCTTCTTATAATACGCATCATAATAGCCGCTGCTGAGCACGAATGTACCCAACATAATCCGGCGCTTGACCTCTGCGCCAAAACCTGCGCTGCGCGTCTTCGTGTATGTATCGACAAGGTCTTTTCCTTCTACTTTCAGGCCATACTTTACGCCGTCATAGCGCGCCATATTGCTGCTGGCCTCGGCCGAACTGATGATGTAATACGCCGCGAGCGCATAATCGTTGATGTTCATCGACAGGTCGACGAGCTCGGCGCCGAGCGAAACAAACACATCGGCCGCCTTTAAGACAGCGTCTTTGATTTCCTGATCCAGCCCGTCGTAGTGCACCCTGTCGATGCCGATTTTAACGCCCTTCATCTCTGTATTTAAATTTTGATAATAGTTGTTATTATCAATTCTTACTGACGTACTGTCGCGCTGATCGTAACGCACGATCTGTTCCAGCACGATCGCGCTGTCGGCAATGTCCTTCGTCAGGGGACCAACCTGATCCAATGACGAAGCGAATGCCACCACTCCATAGCGCGAGACCGCCGAATACGTCGGTTTTAAGCCCGTCAATCCGCAAAAGCTTGCCGGCAGGCGGATAGAACCGCCCGTATCGGACCCCAACGCAAAGACGGCC
>CALGIV010000028.1 GCA_937914785.1 uncultured Eubacteriaceae bacterium
GCTACGGTTATGTTTACGTGGCGCAGGTAGCCATCGGCGCGGATATGAATCACTTTATCAAAGTAGTGAAAGAAGCAGAAAGTTATAACGGTCCGTCGCTGATCATCGCATACGCGCCGTGTATCAACCACGGAATCAAGAAGGGGATGGGTTGCAGCATCGAACAGGGCAAGAACGCAGTAGATGCCGGATACTGGCACTTGTACCGTTATCAGCCCGAGCTGAAGGAAGAGGGCAAGAATCCGTTTATGCTCGACAGCAAAGCGCCGGGCAAAGACTTTATCGACTTCTTGCGCAGCGAGACCAGATATACTTCTCTTGAAAAGGAGTTTCCGGAAGAAGCCAGTGAGTTGTTTGAGAAAGCTGCACGGGATGCAAAAGAGCGTTACGAGACGTATGAGCGCCTGGCAAGTAAAGATTAATAAAAGTTGATAGAGAGCTGTTGCAGGCGGTCGGTTGAGACCGCCGGACAACGGCTCTTTTTCTTTTGGGCTTATAGTGATAATTATTATGCTGGTAGTTGGATAATCGATTTTTGATAAATGATTGTTTTTGAAAGCAGGATGTTAAGGTCGTTGTGACAGATATGATGTTATTAATTTAATGCCTGGCTTTTTTGATTGTTTATCTTTTGAACATTTCGCGCTTTTCCAGCAGCTGAAAAGCGTGGCAAAAAACAATGGCGTTTCTAAAAATGAGATTGCTGAAATTTTGACATAGTTGGCTTTTTATGCCGGTTGGCCGAAAGCATGGGCAGTGTTCCGCCTGGCAAAGGATATTTATATCGATTGAGATGGGATAATTGGTTTTGAAAGCCAGAAATTATTATTTCAGATAATCTGATATGCTGAAGTTTTTACGTGGATAAGAGGAAAATCAGGAATTTGAAAAGGGCCTTTTAAAGGCCCTTTTATTTTTTCTGTACTATACGGAAGCGTACCCTCTTTCAAATGCAGCGATGTTCGCTTCTTCAAACTTTCCTTTGCCCTTTTTACGGAACATATCGCTCATACCGGCAATGGCGTCTTCTTTTGTAAAGTCGCCCATCACCTTGACCATTGCGCCGATCATAACGATGTTCAGGCCTTTTGGATTCTTCAACTCATCCGTTGCGATGGATGAGCCGGGAACACTGACGATTTTGACATCATCGCGCACGTTCGTATCACATGTGACGATGTCGCCGTCTATTAACATCAAACCGCCCGGTTTAACCGCCTGAATAAAAGCGTTAAACGAAGGGATGTTCAGTGCCATGATAACATCGGGCTGCTCACGGCCGGGAGAATAGATTCTGCCGGAGCTGTATTTTACCGTACAATTTGCCGTACCACCCCGCATCGCCGGGCCGTAAGAAGGCATCCAAGTAGCGTTCAAACCGTTGTAGAGGGCTACTTGAGAGATAACCAGGCCGGCTGTTAAAACGCCTTGGCCGCCAAAACCTGCAAATACGATTTCTTTCGTCATAGCTTATTTGCCTCCTTTATCTTTCAGTTCGCCAAGCGGATAGTAAGGTACGAGTTCGTCTCGAACCCTGTCCTGAGAGGCCAGCGGAGACATCCCCCAGTTTGTCGGACATGGCGAGAGAATTTCAACCAGTCCGTGGCCCAAACCGTCGATTTGGCGTTGTAGTGCTTTTTTGATATAGCCTTTTGTCTTGTTGACTTCCTGCGGTGTAAACAGCGCGCCGCGGGCAACATAAGCCGTATCAAAACTGTAGGCAACCATTTCCGGTATCTTAATCGGCTGGCCGGTTTTTTCTACATTACGGCCTGCCTGAGAAGTCGTCGTTTTCTGCCCCGGCATCGTCGTCCAGGACATCTGACCGCCCGTCATACCGAAGTTGCCGTTATTTACTGCGATAAC
>CALGIV010000029.1 GCA_937914785.1 uncultured Eubacteriaceae bacterium
GTAAGATCTCTTCCATCTTCAGCAATCTTTCCGTCTCTTCTTTCGCAATCTTTTCAACCGGAATGTTTGTCCAGTCGCTCACAACACGCTCGATATCCGCCGCCTCCACCTGTGTCGATGCACTGGCCGTGTTCGACTCTTCCCATTCGCGTTTCGTCTCGGCAAGCTGCTCTCGAACTTTCTTTAAATCGTCACGAACATGCGCGGCTTTCTCATAATCCTGCATCGCTACAGCTTCTTCTTTTTCCTTGTTCAGTTTTTCTACTTCTTTTTCAAGCGTACTGATTTGCGGCGGTGCAGTCAAAATGCTCATCCGCAGCTTTGAAGCCGCTTCGTCCATCAAATCGATGGCCTTATCCGGCAGATAACGGTCATTAATATAGCGGTGTGAAAGATTCACCGATGCCAAGACTGCTTCGTCCGTGATTTTCAATTTATGATGCGCTTCATAGCGGTCCCGCAGACCGAACAGAATCTGGATCGTCTCTTCTACACTCGGCTCTCCAACTTCCACCGGCTGAAACCGCCGTTCAAACGCCGCGTCCTTTTCAATGTGCTTGCGGTATTCGTCGATCGTCGTAGCGCCGATCGCCTGCAGGTCACCGCGTGCCAATGCCGGCTTTAAAATATTGGCCGCATCGACTGCACCTTCGGCAGCACCCGCACCGATAATCGTATGCAACTCGTCGATAAAAAGAATGACATTGCTGTTCTGTTTTACTTCCTGCATCACGCCTTTTAAGCGTTCTTCAAATTCACCGCGATACTTCGCCCCGGCAATCATTGAGCCGATATCCAGCCCGATCAAGCGCTTGTTCTTCAACGTCTCCGGCACATTGCCTTCCATCATACGCTGAGCCAATCCTTCTGCAACAGCCGTCTTGCCAACGCCCGGCTCACCGATTAAACACGGATTGTTCTTCGTGCGGCGCGAAAGAATTTGAATAACACGGTTAATTTCTCTTTCCCGACCGATTACAGGATCCAGTTTTCCTTCATCGGCCAGCCGCGTCAAATCCGTCCCGTACTTTTCGATGTTTTCACTGCCGGCTTTGCCACCGCCTTCCGGCAGATGATGCTGAGCGCCTGTATTGGTTGAAGACGAATCCATCGCCGTCTCCATCGCCTGCCATACGTTGTTAATATTCACTGCCCATTCGTGCAGAATCTTTACGGCAACGCCATTGCCTTCACGCAGCAGGCCCATCAATAAATGCTCGCTGCCGACAAAGCCCTGGTTTAACTCATTCGCCACTTTGATACTTTCTTCCAACACTTTTTTCATTCTCGGCGTATAGCCCAAAATCTGCTGTCCGCCGCTGCCTTCACCAACAACGCGCAGCACCTCTGCCCGAACATCTTCAATATCGACACCCATTCCTTCCAATACGTCGCACGCCACGGTATCCGTCTGCATCAGCAGACCCAAAAGCAAATGCTCTGTGCCGATATAATTATGGCCCATCGCGACTGCTTCTCCGCGCGCATACATCAGCGCCTGCTGCGCTTTCTGTGTAAATTTACCATATATTGCCATTTTCGTCTCCCCCCTCTCGGATTCTCATTCTGGCTGAATCAATTTCTTTTTTTATGTATCCCGCCCGTTTAACATCCAGCATCGAGTCGTTTAACTCGCTGTTCGTGTTTTTACACAACACAGCCGGCTGGATACTGTCCATCAACGCGCTGGCCGTTTCAATATCGACATCCTCAATAATGCCCATATCGATGCCCAGACGCATCGTACTGATCAACTGCATCGCCTCTTTGACGCTGATGCGCACACAGTAGCGCAGCGTGCCGTAAGCACGCATAATTCTATCGCGCACACTGACTTCGTCTCTGTCCAGTAACTTGCCCCGCAATTCCCGCTCCTGCTTGATAACGCCCTTCGTCACGCTCTTCACATTCTTTAAGATTTCCATCTCTGTCAGGCCGAGCGAATTTTGATTGGATATCTGATACATTTCCCCCATCGCCTCGGTGCCTTCACCATAAATCCCGCGAATCGTCAGGCCATACTTGCCGGCCATCTTCACAACACCATCAATACCGCCGGTAACCGTTAAGGCCGGCAAATGGAGCATCACCGACATCCGAATGCCCGTGCCCAAATTCGTCGGACAAGCTGTCAGGTAACCGTACCGGTCGTCAAAAGCATAATCGATGCGTTCTTCGATCAAGTCATCCGCCTTGTTTGCCATATCGTAAGCATCCTCAAGGCGAAATCCTTTCTTGATGCATTGAATTCGGATATGATCCTCCTCGTTGAGCATAATGCTCAACTCATCCTTTTCGTCGATGATCACGCCCGCGGCACTGTTCTTCATCGCAAGCGCCGGACTGATCAAATGCTTTTCCATCAAAAATTCTCGATCCATCAGATCGACATCTTTGATGCCGATATATCGAAAATGCGGCGCCAATGCGCTTCCGCCCTCCAACAACGCATCGCGAACCGATACCGCTACGCTTTGAAGCGTCGCTTCATTTCCACGGTTTGGAAAAGCTTTTCCGCGAACGTTTCGCGCAATGCGCACGCGCGTACTGATCGCAATATCCACATTGCTTCCGCTTTCGTTCCAGGCCATTCTGCTCACCTGCCCTTCCTATTCTTTATAATCCTTAATTAAATCCCGATATTTCGCAGCGTTTTCATAATCTTCTTTCGCAACGGCGTCGTTAAGCTTTGCCTTCAACTCTCTGATCTCGCGTTTGATCGCCATATCGGCCTGCCGGCTTTTAATGACTTTCCCCGTATGCTGCTGTTTGCCGTGAATGCGCCTGACAATCGGGTCCAGATAAGACTTAAACGTATCGTAGCACGCCTCACAGCCCAGCTTGCCGCCGCCGACGAGCATCTCGTAAGTCAGGCCGCAATCAGGGCATTTCAGTGCGACTGCAGCATCTCCCACAGTTTCCGTCTGCTCATTTTCGATATTGAACAGCGCGCTGATAAACCCGTCGAGCGCAGCGCTCTTCAACATACGCTCCCGCGCACAGTCTTCACAGAGCGCCAACTTGTTCGTCAAGCCGTTTTCAATCTTTGTCAGAAAAACGACCGCCTGCTTTTTTTTGCATTTATCACATAACATTTTCCTGCTCCCCCTTCTAAAATTCCTGATTTTCCTCACTGATGATCTTGTAGACCACACCGCGGTTGAGCTGAAGGATTTCCGCAATCTTCCTGATCGATAAATTTGTGTTATTCTTCAACAGCAACACGACGTTACGCCTGACCGGCGCCTGACGACGTTCTTTTAAACATTGCCTGCTCAGCGCCCGATCTTTTAAATATTCTTCAGCCAGCTCTTTCGCTTTGAGCATCTCCTGATCCACTTTGTTCAAATCCATAAAGCAGTCTTCGCATTCCTGTTCGATATAAGCTTTAAATACCTCATATGTCAGGTTCTGATAATACAGACACTGCCTTATGTAATCATAATATTCTTCATAAATGTCCTTTGCCTGCTTTATACGGCTGTTTTCATTATCATGGGTGATAATATAGCGCAGTACGCGCATAAAATTCTCTTCATCCTCAATTGCCTCGCTTAAGTAACGGTCATAAAACACGTGCCCTCTGCGTCGGTGCTTCCTATTATAATACGCCGCATAACTGATATTGATCCGCTTCATAATCTCTGAAATGGGTAATTCTTTCTCTTCAATCAAAAAATGTGCATGATCATCACTAATACAATATGCAAATACGACACAGGAATCATCCTCGATTTTTTCTTTTAAGATGTCAATGATCTTCTGCTTGTCCACCGCATCCAAAAAGATTTTATCATCTCCATTGCCGCGTACCATCGTGTGATAGATGTGCGCGCTGCAATCTCTCGCTTCCCTCGCCATATAGCATATCTCCTTTCACGGCGCTATTATACCATAAAGACCGATATTTGACAATAGGGACGCTAAATTTTGTCAATATTTTTTCACATTTTCCGCATTTAAAAAGGTAAAATTTAATCATAAATTCTACCTTTATTATAATACTATTCTAAAAACAAATTGATATTTCGCCAAATGGCCCTTCTTTAATTCAACAGGTTTTCCAAATGCGCATAAGCACCTTCAATACTCGTAAAGACCATCCCTTCTTTTAAGATCTCCAGCTGGTCATCTTCCAGCAGATACGGGATATCATCGATCGTATGCTTTAAAACCATTTGCCCATCGGCGTCGTATTCGTAGACACACGTGCGCTCCTCGTCCTCTTCCGTATAGATCCGCACGACAGCATACCCTTCGGGGTATGCGTCCAGCACGCGATATAAGACGACCCTGTCGGCTAAGAAAGATTCAAGCGTCCAGCCCGTGTAATGCTTTCTAACATCACTCTCCGCTTTTCCAACCAGCTTCATCTCAATCGGACGTTGATAGCTTGTCGTCTCACCGGTCTTTTCATATTTGGTCTTAAATTCGACCATACACCCTTGTCTGACAACATTTTCCGGCTGAACGATATCTTGCGTAGCCACTTGCCCCTGTTGAGTATTTATCTGCTTGTTCACCGTCGCCTGGACATTCATCCCATAGGCGCGTCCAAGTAAAAAGCCGCCCGACAATATGATCAGGCCGGCCAATGCGTAATAAACATAATAAATCCGTTTCATATTATCACCCAGACTTATTATTGCCACTTTATGTAGATTTATACGTTTATTTATTCGTCATAAACACAATTATGCCACACTTCCTGTACATCCTCATTGTCGCTGAACATATCGAGCATTTTTGTGAAATATTTAACATTTTCGCCTTCTATCTCCGTCTCCATCGAAGGAATCATTGCGACTTCCGCATCCATCATCTCGATGCCCGCCTCTTCAAAACCGCGATACACATCGGCAAAGTCCGCCGGCGCTGTGAGCACTTCGTAGCCTTCTTCCGTCGTCTGCACATCTTCCGCACCATTATCCAACGCAATCATCATCACATCGTCTTCCTCCGCCTTGTCCCGATCGATTAAGATTTGCCCTTTTTTACTGAAAAGATACATCACACAACCGCTCGCACCAAGATTACCTTTATTCTTGTCAAAAATATAACGCACATCACCCGCCGTACGGTTTTTATTATCCGTCAACGCATAGACGATGACCGCTCCGCCACCCGCACCGTAACCTTCATAATAAATCTCTTCAAATGCTGCCCCCTGCAAATCTCCACTGCCCTTTTTGACCGCGCGGTCGATGTTGTCATTTGGCATATTCATCGCCTTTGCCTTCTGAATTGCATCCTTCAGTTTCGCATTTGTCTCAGGGTCTGCGCCCCCTTCTCTTGCCGCGACAGAAATCGCTTTCGCCAGCTTCGTAAACACCTGCCCTTTCCTGGCGTCCTGCTTTTCTTTTTTATGTTTAATATTGGCCCATTTCGAATGTCCCGCCATTACTGCCTCCTGTTTTTCTCTTGCGTTCTTATTTTCTATTTTATCATAAAAGTTGACTTTTGCATCAAAAAAAGGTATCATTTTGCTATTCATCAGGAATTCACTCGAGCTATTCGGAGGATATATAATGAGTAATAATAAGAAAAATAACTTCGGCAATAAAAAGAATACCGGCAAATCGGAACCAGAAGGTAAAACAACGCGATTTGCAGCTGATAAAACAAATAAAAAAGCTTCTAACACTAAACGGGACACGGCAAAATCGTCGCCTTTCAGAAAGAACACGTCCGCCAAACCCAAGGCACCGCAACGCCCACCGGCAAAAAAATCTTCGAAGGACGCAGCGATGCAATCCCCCAAACCGCCCGCACTGACCAAGGAGCAAAAGGCGGCGTATCATAAAAAAATAAAAGAGGAATTCGTTCCGATTTCGCGTGCCAAATACAAACGGCTGCCAAAGGCACAAAAACGTATTTACCGCTATCAGGAACGCGTCGCCAACCCACGTAAAAAAGCACTGTATGTCGTCAAGTGGGTATTCGGCATTATCTTTGGTATTTTCTTTGTCTCCGGGCTGGTACTTTCCGGACTGGGCTTTTACTGGATTGCCACAGCGCCGGATTTCGATCCGGATAACTTAAAATATATTGAGCCATCCAGGATTTACGCCAACGACGGCACGACACTCTATCAGGAATTGCAGGGCAGCGAGCCGCGCGAAATCATCACGATCGACCAAATGCCTGAAATCGTCCAACTGGCCTTCGTTTCAATTGAAGACGAACGCTTCTATACACATCAGGGGATCGACTTAAAAGGGATCCTTAAAGCAGGGGTAAACGCTATTACATCCTTTAGCCTGGAAGGCCCCGGCGGCAGTACGATCACGCAGCAGCTTATCAAACTGACACATCTGTCCGATGCGAAAAGTATTGAGCGTAAAGTGATGGAATGGAAGCTTTCCATTGAAGTCGAAGATGTGATGACAAAGGAGCAAATTCTGGAGTCCTATTTAAATAAAATCAACTTTTCCTGGGCGCATGGCATTGAAGCTGCCTCAAAAACATTTTTCAACAAGCCTGCCAAAAATTTAACACTGTCACAGGCTTGCGTGCTTGCAGCGATGCCGCAGGCGCCAAGCGCGTTTATGCCCTTCACCTTATCAGAAGCGACAGAAGAAGATCCCGTCCAGCATATCATTGCCGAGACGGATGAAGACGGCAACCGTTACTATCCGCTGAATCCGGATAACCAGCGCCGCGCAGCGTGGGTGCTGGACAAAATGCGCGAGCTGGGCCATATTTCACAAGAGGAGTACGATATCGCCTACGAAGAACTGATGAGCGGCAATGTCGGCTTAAAGCCGCAGGACGAAAGCGAATCGCAATATTCTTACTTTACAGATGCGCTTTACTATCAAGTGATTGAAGATTTGCAGGAAGATCACGGCTATACGGAAGACGCGGCAATTGACCTTGTACTAAACGGCGGATTGCGCATTTATGCCACTGTCGACATCGACGTACAGAATGTGCTGGAAGATCACGCTGCCAAAGGCAGCTACCTGCCTTCTCAAAGTTGGTCTGCTGCTGCGGCCAGCGAAGCGAAAAGCGCAGAGACCGGTGAAGAAGTCAACTATATTCCACAATGTGCCATGGTCGTCATCGATAACGAAAGTGGCGCTGTAGCCGGCCTGGTAGGCGGCCGGGAAAAAACCGGCAACCTGACGATCAACCGCGCCCTTCAGAAGTTCCAGGTAGGCTCGGCCACAAAACCGCTGACAGTCTATGCACCGGGACTGGAGACACACGCCATCACGCTGGCAACGCGGTTCGATGACGTCAATATCAACGTCGGCGGCTGGCGTCCAACAAACTCAGGCGGAACCCAAGGCGGTATGACATCAGTGCGCGACGGTCTGCGGCGCTCATTAAACATCGTCGCCGTACAGGCTTGGTACACGACTGGTGTAGAAACTTCTTCTAACTACGCCAAAATGTTGGGGCTGGAGCTTGACGAATCGGATTACGGCGCTGCTGCACTGTCACTGGGCGGCTACACTTACGGCCAGACCGCATTGGCTATGACGGCCGCTTATGCAAACTTCCCGAACAAAGGCGTGTATCGCGAGCCTATTATGTACACACGCATTACCGACCGCGATGGCAACTTGCTGTTTGAAAACAAGGCACAAGAGACACAGGTCTTTTCAGAGGGTACAGCCTGGCTGATTACCGATGTGCTCAAACAGGTTATTAAAGGCGGCACGACGACAATCTCGATGCCGGGCGATTTGCAAATCGCCGGCAAGACCGGCACGACAGACGAGCAGCGGCACGCGTACATGTGCGGCTATACACCATTTTACACCTGCTCAGTCTGGTTTGGCTACGACCAGAACATCGTCTACGCGAACGGCAACCGTTATGTATTGAATATTGGTGTCTTCGGCGGCGGCGGACCAGGCCAGATGTTTGCTGCCATTATGAGAGATATTCACGAAGAAAAAGACTTGTTTTATACCGGAGTCGATTTCCCCTCGCGACCGTCTGATCTCATCTCGATTGGCTGTGACAGCATCTCCGGCAAGGGAGCAACCGAGCTGTCGCAAAAGGCGGGGCACGTCGCCAGCGACTGGGGTCTGCCGGGCACCGGCCCATCCGGTACGGACGACTTCCATCAACAGCTGAAAATCTGTAAGGTCAGCGGCAGGCAGGCCTCTACCTATTGTCCTGCCGACCAGGTAGAAGAAAAGATCGTGGTTATCAAACCGGATTCCCGATTCCCTTCGGGAATTACGGCAGTGGATAAAAACTTTATCCCCAGTAATGAAAAGGACTTTGTTTATATTCCGCTCGGCGAAGGCGATGCGGATTTATGTAAATACCACAACGTCAATTCGGTTGCCGAGATCGGACTGTACAGCGGCTCTTCCCGCGCACCATCGAGCATTACATTAGACGCCAACGAAACCGTCACGTATACGGTAAAAGGCCGTGCCTCAAACGGCGGAATCTTTGAGCTTTCCTCCGGTATTACGGCCTCGTCCGACAATAGTAATGTCGCCAATGTTTCCGTGTCCGGCAATACGATCACAATCCGGGGCGTCGCACAGGGCAATGCAACGATCAGTGTTGCCTACACCGACACTTATGACGGAAAATCAGTGACGATGAATACGTCCATCGGTGTCTCGGTGCGCGCGGCGGCAACTTCTCCGCCGCAAATCCAACTGTCGACTTCGTCGATCACGATTGCCAAAAACAGTGCTCTGCCGGATATGACGCAATATATTTCAAGTGTAACAGATGAGGCAGACGGCAATATTAACATCTCCCGCGTAACGATTGACACCTCAGGCATCAATTTGGCGGCACCGGGCAGTTATGTCGCAACGTATTCGGTGACAAACTCTCTGGGACTAACCGGAACGGCGACATTAAATGTTGTTGTCACCAATTAACTACCGGCAACTCAATTAAAAAATTCACAAAAGGCTTTTTGATTTTATTATCTCAAAAAGCCTTTTATTATTTTAATACTATTCTTACTCGCATTCCAAATGAATGATCAGCGCCAACCGATGAAAAGCAATAAATGATATCCCACACAAAATTTTTATATCGATGTCCTAAACTGTTGCAGAACCGCTTACAACAGTTTTTTTCATTGTTCGCCTTTGGGATAATCCGCACAACTGCCCTCTTAAATAAATATTATAACTAATATAAGGATTATTAACAGGGAGAACAGGTGGCCATATGTACCAGAACAGAAAACATTGTTATAATAACAATACACTAAACTTTTATTTTTACAAGCTGGATGCAGATACGCAGTGTCCTGTACAGGGCGCTTGCTTCGCCTTGTTAGAAGAGGGTCAAATCATTCAGGAAAGCTGTTCCAACAACCGTGGAATCGTTCAATTTTGCCATTTGAAACCCGGTTGTTATATCTTAAAAGAAACTATGTCGCCTGTCGGCTATCAAAACAATCATACCCTGTACGACGTAGTAGTTTATGATTGCGGCTATGTCACAATCGACGGCCAGCCTGCTTGTGATTTTTGCAGTATGAATCAAGCCATAACGGTCGATTTTGAATTTGAGAAAATCGACGCCGCTACAGGCGCACCGTTAGCGGGCGCAAGCTTCGTGCTCTGCTTAAATAAAACTACCGCAGCCATAGCAACTTCCAATACATCCGGAAGAATCCAGTTTGCAAATATTAAATCAGGGCAATACCAGCTTTATGAAATTGCTGTGCCGCTCAATTATAAAAAAAATCCTGTGGTATATGACGTGCTCGTAACGGAAAACGGACTTGTCAGCATCGGCGATCAGCTGATCGAGAACTTCAAAATTGGCAATATCCCTCAAAGCGCAGCTTTTACTTTTCTAAAAACAGACGCCTTGAGTGAACTCGGTCTTGAAGGAGCCGTATTCGAACTCAGGCAAAACAACATACCTGTAAGAAATGCTGTTTCTAACACTTCAGGACTCGTAGACTTTGGCGTTTTGCCGTCCGGGGTTTACACATTGCACGAAACGATACCGCCACCGAACTATTCGCTCAACGGCCATTCCTATACCGTTGCCATCTCTGATAATGGCAGCATTACCGTAGATGGTCAACCTTTAGAAAATTTCAGCATCGCAAACATGCCGCAAACGTTCAGCTTTTTCTTTTTAAAAACAATAGATGGCACGCTCGGAGAACCACTGCCAAATGCCGCCTTTACGTTGTATGATTCCACAAGCAATGATCCGGTCGCAACCGCAACTTCCAACGCCGACGGAATCGTCCTATTTGAAAATCTGCCTCCAGGCAGCTACTATGCAATCGAAACAGCTGTTCCAGGCCTGACGCTCACAGACTCTCCACTGCTCATCGAAATCGGCAGCGATGGACAAACAACGATCAATGGCCAACCCGCAGCAGAATACGTCGCCGTAAACGAACGGCAAACAACAGAAGTAGTTGGGCGAAAAGTATGGAATGACCGTAATAATACCACAAATATACGCCCGTCTACAACAACCATCCTGTTGTTACAAAACGGCGTAGCAATTGGCAGCACCGTTATTAATAATGCGGGAGACGGCAGTTTCATCTTCGATAACTTGCCGCTTTTCGATCCGGAAGGCATACCTTATACTTACACTGTACAGGAAGCGACTGTACCGGCAGGATACACTGTTAGTGTGGACGAATATACCATTACAAACGACCTTAAAATTTTTTATATCCTCGTCCGATACATTGATACTTCTTCCGGCACCACTATTTCCAGTACTTATCATCCGGTTTATGCCGGAGGCAGCATTACGATTTATCCACCCATTTTCGTCGGTTACTACGCACCGCAACCGACCGTGCAAAGCCTTACCAATGTTATGGAAGATATGGAAGTGTTCTTTTATTATTCTCCCATTTAAAAAGGCCTGATAGTTCAATTCAGGCCAAAGAAAATATCGGTTTAATAACTTATATTCGCACCTCTAACTTTGGGTATACTGTGCGTATCGATGCGCTAATTCTTTATCCTGAACGACCTGCATCACATACTTGCAGAAAGCTTCCGCACTGCTCCCGTCTTTACGCCCTGTAATAACAAATTGCCGATCATACAGCGTGCAGATATCAAGCGCCATCGCCAGTTGTGCAGCCTTTTCAATTTGGCCGATATGCTCAAGCAGCATCACGCAGGCACGCAGCATACTGGATGGATCAGCGTAAGCCGCCCGCCCTTCTTCAACCATACGCGGCGCAGAACCGTGAATTGCTTCAAACATCGCATAGCGGTTTCCGATATTCGCACTGCCGGCCGTGCCGACACCACCCTGAATTTCCGCCGCCTCATCTGTAATAATGTCGCCGTATAAGTTCGGCAACACGACGACTTTAAAATCCCTGCGGCGTTTGTCATCGAGCAATTTCGCCGTCATAATATCGATATACCAGTCGTCTAAAACAACCTGCGGATACTCTCCGGCCATTTGTTTAGCCGTTTGAAGGAACATACCATCCGTCGTTTTGATCACATTTGCTTTTGTCACAACAGTCAAGCGGTTCTGGCCGGAACGCACAGCGTAGTCAAAAGCCGCCCGAATGATACGTTCGCTGCCGGCTTGTGTTGTAATCGTAAAGTCGACGCCAAGACCATCTGCCAATTCAATGCCCTTACTGCCGACGGCATAGGCTCCTTCCGTATTTTCACGATAAAACGTCCAGTCAATGCCAAGCTGCGGCACTTTCACGGGACGTACGTTTGCAAACAAATCCAGCTCACGGCGCATCGCCACATTCGCACTTTCAACATTGACGCCATCCCCTGCACGCGGCGTCGTCGTCGGACCTTTTAAGATCACGTCACACATTTTCAACGCTTCAAGCGGGCCATCCGGAATCGCTTTCCCTGCTTTGATACGCTCTTCCAATGTCAAGTCTTCAATCTCGCGAAAAACAATGCGACCCGCCTTTACTTCATCAGCCAACAGGAAATCAAGCACCTCTTTTGCCCATGCTGTAATATAAGGGCCGATGCCATCGCCGCCGCCGACACCAATAATAATCTTTTCTTTCATCGTATAATCGACCGGCCTGTCGGCCTGCCGCATATTATCAATACGCGCATACTGCTCGTCCAGCAGCCGTGCGAAATGTTCTTGAGCTTGTTTAATTTCCTCTTGTCTGTTCAACTTTATTTCCTCCAAAAAAGAATCTTACCTGAAAGTATACCGTATACCTTCAGGTAAGAAAAGGATTATTTATGAAAAAAATCAAAAATAGCTTGCAATAATCTTTTCGACGGCTTTGTTGTCGCTCGTCATCACAAGAAATACGTAATCGCCCTTTGTGATAATCTTAGCGTTCGCAGCTTTTTCATATTCCTCCGGCTTAAAATTTGCGAAAGAATCTTTCACTTCATCAATGCGTTGCTGCAGTCCGTCTTCGACAATCTTGGTATTGCCGCTCACTGCTTTGATGGCAATAAAGTTGTCGGCATTCATTCGAGTTAAAGAGTATTTACCGGCAAACTTTTCGACACTGCCTTCCGGAATATAGAAGGCTTCCGTCAGAGTTTCGAGATCTACATCGCCGGACATCGTGATCGTCACGTTCTTACCTACACTGTCCACCATCTGCGATAAATCTACTACTTGAATCTTTTTCGCTGAAGTCGTACATGAAATCAATGTCACCGATAATATCAGAATTAAAATAATCCCTATCGTTATCCCAATTCTTTTCATTTTGTCTCCACTCTATATCATTTTTGTATCGCTGTTGTAACGATTTTGTAACAATTTGAATTATACTCTACTTTAAATAAAAAAGCAAGGGGTTTTTTAATTTTTTTCATTTATTTCAATAATCAGTTCGCCTGACCCGCAATACACATCTGTAAGATTGTCAAAATGTGTAAAATCTAAATGGATTTTGTCGGAAGCAAAGCTGCTTCTTATTCCCAATGACATTAATTGCGTTCTGATTTTATTGATAATCACACTCCTTATAATGGGCGAGGCTCGAAAGCTGTAATTTAAGGTGAGCATCTTATTTTCAAAACGGTAAAAAGAAATGGCGGCACCATAGATTTGTGCACCGTTTTCAACTTTTAAGTTGAGCTGTCTCGGTATATTCAGTGTTATTTTCATTTTTCTTCCCTCCTGCTCTATTATTTATGAAGATATAAGATGAATTAGAAGGAAGAAAAAGCGGAGTAGCAGCGACAGTTTTTTTAACCCCTATTCTTTTGAGACACTTCTTTTAGGTCGCGATACGATTATTTACCGTCTATGATTTATTTTGTTTTTATAGTCGCCTGCTCTTGAAAGTAAGGCGCCGAGGTCAAGATCATACCGATATGTTAAGATCCGACATCTGGCCTTTCTGAATTGCTTATTCTCTGAATGTTTTACGCCTTCCAGCAACTCCTTTACTTTTCAGATATTTTTGGTCAAGTCTATTTTATGGTGTACTTGCAAGTACGTTTGAATCTATTCATATAGATTTAAAGATAAAATCAACGAGGTGAAGGAATGCTTATCGGACTGCTTGAATTAATCAAAAATATCCTCTTTTTTATGGGGCGTATTGAAAATGTTACCTCTTTCCCAAAACAGCTGGAACCGGAAGAAGAAGCGATCTGGATCGAAAAACTCCTAAAAGGTGATGAGGAGGCCACGCAAACATTAATACTCCACAATCTGCGCCTTGTGGCGCATATCGCCAAAAAATACAGCAACGCGCCGATCGACAACGAAGATATCGTATCCATCGGCACGATCGGCTTGATCAAAGCCGTTGAAAGCTATAACGGCACAAAAGGCACCAAACTCAGCACGTATGCGGCAAAGTGCATTGAAAATGAAATCCTGATGGCGCTGCGCGTTGAGCAGAAGCATAAAAACAATGTTTTTTTACAAGACAGCATCGTCTCCGACGGCGAGGGCGGGTTTATTTCCTTTCTCGATGTCGTCCAAGTAGATGAAGACAAAAGTCAGGACATCTGCGACAAAGTCGTCACAGACAAACGCATCAGCAAACTGGATGAAATTATGGACCAGGTGCTCACAGAACGCGAAAAGACGATTATCAACTTCCGTTATGGGTTGAAAAACCAGGAACGTAAAACACAAATGCAGGCTGCTCAATTACTCGGTATCTCGCGCTCATATGTCTCGCGCATCGAAACAAAGGCCATCGAAAAACTGGCACGCGAGTTTAAAAAAGTCCTGCCGGAATAGAAAAAATATTTCTACCTGATATATTGCGTAATAGTACAAATAATGCTATTATAAAAAAAGATTAAATATCAGGAGGTCACAGATGGTATCTGCAGGCGATTTTAGAAAAGGTGTTACTTTTGAAATGGATGGCGACGTCTATGTCATCATTGATTTTCAGCACGTAAAACCAGGGAAAGGTTCTGCGTTCGTTCGAACCAAAATAAAAAACGTCTTAACCGGCGGAACCGTGGAAAAAACCTTCAATCCTACCGATAAATTTCCCAAGGCACATATCGAGACAAAGGAAATGCAATACCTGTACAGCGACGGAGACCTGTATTACTTTATGGATTTGGAAACATATGAGCAAATACCGCTCAACAAAGACAAAGTAGAAGATGCCGTGTTGTATGTCAAGGAGAATATGAACGCGACGATCAAGTTTTTTAAAGGCGAGGCGTTCTCAGTCGAAGCACCGTTCTTTGTTGAACTTGAAGTCACGGAAACGGAACCCGGCGTAAAGGGTGATTCAGCTACCGGCGCAAACAAACCGGCCATTTTAGAAACAGGCGTACAAGTGACCGTACCGTTGTTTATCAACAACGGCGACATCATCCGCATCGATACGCGAACAGGCGATTATATGGAACGTGTGAAATAGCATTAGTGATAATAATATGGAGGCCCCGCCTCCTTTTTTATTGCAATAATATAATAAAACCACCAAGAAAAGTCAGGTATCAAACTGATAGCATCGTACTCGTCTCACTGACCCTCCCCCACTTAAAACCAATCTGCTATGCTTTATATAAATAAATTATTGTTCCTTCTTCTATGTTTATACTTTCAATTCTTTTGCGCTTTTCCTGCAGGTGAAAAGCGCAGCAAAACCCCGCGGCTGGTTAGAAT
>CALGIV010000030.1 GCA_937914785.1 uncultured Eubacteriaceae bacterium
TTCAAAAGCAATTTGGTACGACGATTATCTACATCACCCATGACCAGGAAGAGGCTTTCGCACTCTCCGACAGGATTATGGTGATGGATATTGGAACGATTCAACAGTTGGACACGCCGAGAAACATCATCGATTATCCGGCGAATGACTATATCCGACGATTTGTGTTGCGTAATATTCAGTTGAAAATCGATTCGCTGATTCATTATTCGAGGACGGAACCATGAGTAAGAAAACAGGTCTTACGGCAACAAAGTTATTGCTGTATATATTTTTCTTAGTTGCGGTAATTTTGCCGCTTATCCGTATGTTTGTAACGATGGCTGAGACGGACGTTATGAAGCTGCTCTCTTCTGCGCGCTTTAAAGAAGTGCTGGGCAATTCGCTGCTGGTCTCCGCTACGGCGACCTTGCTTTCCGTCGGGTTGGCTTTAGTGCTTTCCTGGTGCCTCGCGCGTTCCAACATCCGCTTTAAAAGTATGTGGGTGTTGTTATTTACGCTGCCGATGCTGATTCCGTCCATTTCCCATGGGATGGGGCTGGTCGTGCTATTTGGCACAAATGGTGTGATTACCAATTTCTTTCAACTGAGCAGCAATATTTATGGATTCTGGGGGATTGTCATCGGCTCAGTGTTGTACACATTTCCCGTCGCATTTTTAATGTTGGTCGATGTACTGAAATATGAAGACAGTACGCCTTATGAAGCGGCATCCGTATTGGGAATTTCCAAAAGGAATCAATATGCGGCGATTACGTTTCCATATCTGCGCAAACCGTTGATTGCAACGATTTTTGCCGTGTTTACGATGATCGTGACAGACTATGGGGTTCCGCTGATGGTAGGGGGGCAGTATACGACGTTGCCTGTTATGATGTATCAGGATGTCATCGGCCTGTTGGATTTCGGCAAGGGGAGTGTTATCGGTCTCGTGTTGCTGATTCCTGCTGTCATCGCCTTTATTTTGGATGTTGTAAATAAAGACAAGGGAAATCAGTCCTATAGCATCAAATCATTCGAGATTATGAAAAATACCGGACGGGATGTTTTTTCTTATATTCTAAGTGCAGTAACGTCGGTTTTTGTCATTCTGCCGATCGCGGCGTTTATCTTATTGACGTTTGTTAAAAAGTATCCGCGGGATATGACTTTTTCTTTGGATAATGTTGCGCGTGCGCTGAATATGAATGCCGGGCAATATCTCTTAAATTCGATTATTATCGCCTTATTGGTTGCTGTTGCAGGTATCATTATCGCTTTTGCGGTGGCTTATATCACTGCGCGTGTTCCCGGGCGGTCGTCAAAATTGCTGCACTTGCTCTCGATTACATCATTGGCAGTTCCGGGAATTGTATTGGGCCTGTCGTATGTTTTGTTGTTTAACGGCAGTATTATTTACGGAACGATTGCCATTCTGGTCTTAGTTAACATTACACACTTTATCGCTTCACCCTATTTGATGATGTATAATACCTTGTCCAAAATCAATGGAAATTTGGAAGCGGTTGGTGCAACGTTGGGTTTGAGCAGGGCGAACATCATTTTTGACGTATTGATCCCGCAATCGAAGTCCAGCCTTGCGGAAATGTTCTCATATCTGTTTGTAAATTCAATGATGACGATATCGGCAGTCTCGTTTTTGGCGACGGTGTCGACGCGTCCGATCGCTTTGATGATCAATACTTTTGAAGCGACGATGATGCTCGAATGTGCCGCATTTGTATCATTACTTATTTTAACGATTAATCTTATTATGAAAGGCGGTATAAACCTATATAAGCACAGGTTGCAAAAAAAGGTATGATGACGAAAAATCAGTTTGACGTTTTAACGATTCTTGAGAAGTCCGCTGCTGCACTGACGCAGCGTAAACTTTCACAAATCTGGCGGCGTTCCATCGGCGCCGTAAATAAGACTGTTACAGAATTAATTCAGCTTGGCTATGTTAGAAATAATAAAATTACTCAAACAGGGCTTGAAGCCCTTGAACCATTCCGTGTAAAAAGAGCAGTTTTCATCGCTGCCGGGTTCGGCTCGCGTTTAATGCCGATTACGCTGAATACGCCCAAGCCGTTGGTGCGCATCAACGGCAGGCGAATTATCGACAGTATGTTGGATGCGGTGGTGGCGGCGGGCATTGAAGAAATCTATATTGTACGCGGTTATCTTGCGGAGCAATTTGATCAATTGCTGTATAAATATCCGTCAATTCAGTTTATTGAAAACCCCGCTTATAATGAAGCAAATAACATATCCTCTGTTATGTGTGCGAGAGATTCATTGAGTAATGCCTATATTCTGGAAGGAGATTTGCTGCTGTACAATCCAAATTTAATTACGAAATATCAATATACGACAAATTATCTCGGCGTTGCGGTGAAGAAGACAGATGATTGGTGCTTGAAAACAACGGGCGGTATGGTCTCCAAGATAGCCTTGGGTGGAGTCAATTGTTACCATATGTTCGGAATTTCTTACTGGACACAGCGGGATGGCATTCGACTGGCAGAACATGTTAAAAGAGTTTATGAATCACCTGGCGGAAAAGAGCGATACTGGGATCAGGTTGCGCTGGAATACTACATTAAAGAGTATAAAATAGCAGTGCGCCCCTGTACGTTTGAAGATGTTGTGGAAATCGATACTTTGCGGGAGCTAAAACAAATAGATTGTTCTTATGAAAAGATCGGTAAATAAAAACCACCTTGTTGCAAGGTGGTTTTTATTATTTGTCCTTTTGTGCTTCGCGTGTTAACTTCTTTTCCAAAGAGGCGATTTTTCTGTTTTTAAAAAACAATCGAATCTTTTTCCAGAATACACCGACGACGACTCCGCAAGATATTACGACGCCTGCAATAATCTGAATCAAATAAGACGTCGTCGCCGGATCGATGTAGGCAAACGCAGTGGTTGAAAACATCAGTACGAAAAGCAATGAAAATATTGAAAATAGTCCTACTTTTTTCATAAAGCCTCCTTATTTCCCTCTATTACCTTTATGATATATTCAGCAGCTACTTGATGGCTATGACCGATATGGAATAAATACTTTTCCATCAAGGAGCGGATTGTTTGATCGTATTGTTCTCGATTTGCAAGCAAAGTTTTTACCACAGCATCCACTTCGCTTATTTGCTCAAGGGCAAGTGCTATACCGATTTCATTTCTTAAGGAAATTTCAATTGGCGTAAGCGAAATATCTTGATAATCCGGATTCATTACTTTCATCGGCGTATCGATAAACAGGCATGGTTTTTTCGTCGCATACGAGAATTCAAAAGCGATACCCGACCAATCCGTGATGACCAAATCAGCCGTAAAGATGGTCACGTCTGATGAAAAGTCTGCCTCTATTCTAAAATCTTCACCAAAATGAGAATCATATTTGCCGATTAAGTCCTGCATTTTTACCGGATAGCGTTTAACAAATTCCGGATGTGGCCGTACAGTAATATCATATCCTTTATCGAGCAGCTTGTCCAGTATTTCGTCGATACAACTTTCTAAAATATTATCTTCCTGCCAGGAAGGAGCGATCAATATTTTCTTTTTTTCATTTTCTGGATGCTCCAGGTGTTCATATTCTGCAATCAAACGGTCGATCATCGAATAACCACACGGGATCAGCTTTTTTTCTTTTAAGGCGTATACACGTTCAATTTCCCGCAATTCGTCAATCTGATGTTGCCCGACGCACAGAACCGTGTCGAAATGATCAAAAGAGCCTTTTTCACTCACCATATGAATGCTTAAGGGGTCGTGTGGCGTATAGATATATTCCATATCCTTTCGGACCAGAGAGCGCTTTAGATGATAGATTTGCAGGCAGGTCGTCGTCATCACGAAAACATCTGCTTCAACTTTCATAAACAGCGGGATTAACCGGTTGTCGTCAATATAATAGGGGATAATCCTCGGATTGTTCAGCTCAAATATCTGATCGTTCGGATCACTCGTCACGTAATGAATATCGATTTCAGACAAGGTGAGAATGGCTTCTATCTGATCTTTAAAATATTTATAGAACCCGCTCTTTTCTGAGTAGTAGACAAGCTGCTTGATATTCTCATCTGCACAAAATCTGTGGTAGTCGGCTTTAGCTCGTTCTTTCTGTTCCTTTGTTGGTTTTAGTTGCTGTTCCAATTTCTTGCTTTCGGCCAGCAGCCGTTTGCTTTCTTCCAGGTCTTCATAATCAATATATTTTTTAGGATTATAGATCCAATTTAATAAATATAAGATCAAGATTGAGAATAAGTTTCCAAAAATCCAATAAAGCCCGACACCGGATGGAACGATAAAGGCGAAGTAGGTTGAAAAGGCAGTCAGAAAGATGCTGACTCCCCATTTTCCCCAAAAGCCCTGTTCTTTTTGAAGGACATTTTCTTTGTTTTGTAAAATGCACAATAACAGCGCGCTTAATCCGGAAAAGACGGGGATAAGTGTGTAAATATCCAACATACGCAGGCTTGGCACATGAGATAAGTCTAAGCCTAAGAAGTTCAAATTCATCGCCTGAATTGAATGGATGGCGTCAGTGATATTGGCGCCCGCGAGTTGAATGTTGGAAAATTGCCCGACAAAAGCGGGGTCCTGAACCAACTCAATAACGCGCAGCTGGGCGCCGGAACCAAGTTGTAC
>CALGIV010000031.1 GCA_937914785.1 uncultured Eubacteriaceae bacterium
ATTCGCCGTCTTCATTATTATTCTTCAACAACTCGGTCTCCGCAGGGGATAAGGCCGCAAACGCCCAGCAAGTCCCGTCATTTCCCTGATTTTTCACGTCTGTAATAATCTCATCGTCCCGCGCATCATAACGTTCAGGCAAGCCGATACGCTGTGCCGCATACATTGAAGAGACGGCCTGCGGCAGCTCGACAACCATATCGATATAACCGTATTCCGACGCGGTAAGATCGCTGAAATCCCCATCGTCATACAGAACAGTAAGGCCTTCGCCATCATTGCCCAGGACCTTTAACGGCGGCCCAAGCAATAAAACTGCCGCCAGCAATAATACAATACTATACTTTCTTTTCATACGTTACCTTCAAATTACTTTTATGAGTGCCTTATATTATACTAAAAATTGTCGAATTTTGAAATAACTATTTCAAATAATTACTTATATAAACCCAAATGATTTCAAAACAAAAATAAATAAAAACATCGTCACAGTCCCAAACACAGACGTAAATACGATAATATTCGCCGTTAACATCCCATCTCCGCTTGTCATTTGCTGCGCCATCGCAAACGAAGCGGAAGCCGTCGGCGAACCGTAAAGCGTCAACAATACCGCCAGGTGCACGCCGCGGAACCCCAACAGGATTGCTACCGTCAGAAAAATTAACGGATAAGCAACCAATTTGACGATAACGCAGCCTGCAAGCTCTTTGAAGTGCGCCGCAATGCTGGAGACACGAAAAGACGCGCCTAACATAATCAGTGCAATCGGCGTTGCCAGCCTGCCGACATCGTTTAGTGTCGTCTCTAAAAATGCCGGAAGTCTGATACCGGTTAACGAAAATAAAATCCCACCCAGACTGCCGATTATCAGCGGATTCTTTAAAATGCTTAAAATGATGTCGTGCTTATTCGATTCGTGGCCTGTAAATACCTGTAAGGCAATGACGCTCATTACGTTGATCAGCGGCACAACAAGCGCGACCAGCAGCGCCGTAATACCCGCTGCACTCTCCCCAAACAGCCCCGTTACGACAGGCAGGCCGTAAAGGACGATGCTGCTGCGCAGCGAGCCCTGAATCATCTCCCCGATAATCGCCTTGTCTTTTACCAGCTTCGGCAGCAACAACATCCCGATGAGAAAAGATAACAAACACGTTACGACAGCGTATACGACCAGTCCGGCATCAAACACTTCCGCAATCGTCGTTTTGTAAATATTATTGAATAAAAGAACCGGTAAAAACACGCGAAATGTGATTGCGTTCATTTGGCGCACACCGTCACTGCCGATTAAACCCACCCTGTTGATGGCGACCCCAATTAAAATCAGCAGACAAAGCGGCGCGATGACATTCAGCGATAAGATTAAATTCTCCATATTTGCCTGTGCCTCTTCCTTCTTCCATCCACATTATAAACCAAAAATAATCCCCAAACAACTTTCATTTTACACATCGTGCTTTTTGTGCTACTATAATGTCACAAAACAAAAGGAGGGCACGATATTGATTGTAATAACGCTTGAAAACGGCAAAGAGATCAAGATAAAACTGTATCCGGAGCACGCTCCGCTTACGGTAGAAAATTTTATTAAATTAGCGGACGAACATTTTTACGACGGATTAAACTTCCACCGCGTGATCAAAGATTTTATGATTCAAGGCGGCTGCCCACTGGGTACGGGAAGCGGCGGGCC
>CALGIV010000032.1 GCA_937914785.1 uncultured Eubacteriaceae bacterium
AAAACGATTGGTAATCTTTTTCTCAATTTCATAGCAATGCGATATCCTTTCGATAGTAAGCGCCCTCAAAATGAATCTTTTCCACATTGCGGTAGGCTATCGCGCGCGCTTCATCGATGCTCTCGCCCAATGCCGTGACGCCTAAGACCCTGCCGCCGCTGGTTACGATGCCCTCTTCTTCTGCCGCCTTTGTCGCCGCATGGAAGACGACAATGCCTTCCTCGACATCCTCAAGGCCGGCAATGGCCTTCCCTTTTTCATATTCTGCGGGATAGCCGCCACTGGCGAGCACGACGCAACAGGCGCTCTGCGGCGTCCAGTCAAGGCGTATATCCTCAAGCCTGCCCTCAATGCAGGCGTTCATAATTTCAACCAAGTCTGTCTTTAAGCGCATCAGAATGCTCTGTACTTCCGGGTCGCCGAACCGCACGTTAAATTCCAGCACCTTCGGCTCTCCGCCTTCAATCATCAGCCCGACGAACAGCACGCCGACATAATGCATGCCCTCGCGCTTCATTCCTTCAATAATCGGTTTTAAAATCTCGTTTTCGACACGTTCGTTCAATTGCTTATCTTCAAACAACCGGTTCGGCGAATACGTACCCATCCCGCCCGTGTTCGGCCCTTTATTGCCGTCGTAGATATTTTTATAGTCGCGCGCACTTTCCATCGGCACAATTGTCCCACCGTCAACAAAACACAATATGCTCGCTTCCGTACCTGTAAGAAACTCTTCGATAACGACCTTTTCGCCGGATTTGCCGAACTTTTTATCCCGCATAATCTCTGCAACCGCCTTTTTGGCTTCCTGCTCGTCCTCTGCGATAATCACGCCTTTGCCTGCAGCCAGGCCGTCGGCCTTGATCACGGTAGGATAACCGTAAATCCCAACGTTTCTTTCCGCCTGAGCGACATCGGTAAACTCCTGATATTTTGCCGTCGGGATTTCATATTTTCCCAAAAAAGCCTTTGTAAAGGCTTTACTGCCTTCAAACTGCGCACACATCTTATCCGGTCCAAAGACCTTTAGCCCGCGCGCGGCAAACACATCGGTAAGGCCCTTTACCAACGGCTCTTCCGGCCCGACGACCGTAAGGTCGATACCTTTCTTTTGCGCAAAGTCCGCCAGCGCCTCAAAATCATTTACGCCGATGTCAATGCATTCTGCAACTTTCGCAATGCCCGCATTTCCGGGTGCACAATATATATTGTTTATCAAATCGCTTTGCGCGATTTTCCAGGCCAGCGCATGTTCTCTGCCGCCGGAGCCTACAATCAATACTTTCATTTTCATTCCACCTTCTAATGTTTAAAATGACGCATCCCCGTCGTCACCATCGCAATTCCGAGCTCATTACAGGCATCAATGCTGTCCTGGTCGCGCACAGAGCCGCCGGGCTGGATAATTGCCGTTATACCGGCCTCTGCCGCGGCGCGCACACAATCGTCAAACGGGAAAAATGCATCGGAAGCCATCACACTGCCCTTCACGCTTTCGCCCCCCTGCCGAATGGCGTTCTTCAGCGCCCAGATCCGGCTGACCTGCCCCGGGCCGTTTGCGACGAGCATATTGTCTTTCGCCAGCGAAATCGCATTCGATTTCGTGCACTTGACCGCTTTAAACGCAAACAGCAAATCGCACATCTCTTTCTCCGTCGGCTGACGCTTTGTCACACAGGTAACCTCTTCGGCAAGTGCCGTATCGCGCTGCTGAATCAGCATACCGCCGAGCACTTTTTTCATTTCCCATTCAAATGCGTTGTTTGTAATGTCTGCAACCTCAAGCAGGCGAATGTTTTTCTTCTGCATCAGGACTTCAAGCGCCGCCTCGTCAAATGCCGGCGCTGCGACGACTTCGATAAAGATTTCCGAAATCCTCTCCGCCGTCGGACAATCGATCGGCCTGTTCGATACGACAATGCCGCCGTAAATGGCCAGCGGGTCGCCCTCGTAAGCCTTTTCATAGGCTTGAAGCAGGCTGTCGGCACATCCGATTCCGCAGGGATTACCGTGTTTGACCGCCACGACAGTCGGCATCTCATCGCCAAATTCTTTTAAGCACTCCAGCGCCCCGTTTGTATCATTGATATTATTATAAGAAAGCGCTTTGCCGTGCAGCTGCTTTGCCGCAGCCAGAGTGCCGCCCGTATGGCGCACTTCTTTATAAAACGCCGCGCTCTGATGCGGGTTTTCGCCATAGCGCATTTGCTGCACCTTCTCATACGTGACGGTAAGCGTCTTACCGTATTCCTTCTTATTCATATATTCCTTTAGATAACCAGCGATCAGTGCATCGTAATGCGCTGTGGCTTCAAACACTTTCAGCGCCAGCTCATAGCGCGTCTCATAACACACTTCTCCGTTTTCTTTTAACTCTTCAAGTACTTTAGCATAGTCGGCACTATCGGTCAGTACGAC
>CALGIV010000033.1 GCA_937914785.1 uncultured Eubacteriaceae bacterium
GGCCAAGCGTGGTGATCATAACAGGGTCTAAGATAATATTGACGACGGAGCCTAAAATCAGGCCGTACATCGCATTTTTGGAAGCGCCTTCTGCGCGAATCATCTGTGACAAGGTATTTTGCATAATCATAAAGGGTGCACCGAGTGCCATGATCGTAAAGTAGGAACGCGTAAAATCATACGTGTTTGAGCTTGTGCCGAGCAGAGTCAACAGTGGGTGGCGGAAAGCGAGAAATAGAATGGCGCTGAGAATACTCAGCCCGATGCCGGAATAAAACGCATAAGCGGATACGTGCCTGGCCTGTTCGTGACGTTTTTGTCCGAGCAGGCGCGAGATGTAAGTGCCGCCGCCGACGCCGTACAGATTGCCGCAGGAAAGAAAAAAGTAAAAGATCGGCAGGCACAGCGAGACGGCCGCTACCATATTCGGATCGTTCATACGGCCGACAAAATATGTGTCGGCCAGGTTATAAATCACGGTGACGAGTTGTGTGAAAATCGTCGGGAGGGCCAGTGTCAGCACGGCCTTTGGGACTTTTTCTTCGGCAAAGATGTAATCTCTTGAATTCATCGGCATCTATTCCTTTTTCGTTCAGTTAAAAACACTTCAAATTGTATCTGCCGCCTTTTGGTTTGTCAATTGAATGCCGAAGGAAAAGATTGTTAAAATTTAGATTAATTCAGTCTTGTTTAAGGAATCTGCACCGATAAAAGCGACGCCGACGGCATTGTCCGTCGCGTATGCCGGTGGCGTGAAGCGGATGGCATCGGCCAAGGCACTTTGAGCGAGATAGTCGCGAATGGTTTTACTGGCAGAAACGCCGCCGGAAAGAAGGCATACTTCGCCGGGCAAAAGCGGCGCTTTTGCCAATGCCAGCAAAATATCTTCGGCAATAAAAGACAATAGACTGCGCGATATATCAGATTTGTTTCGGCAGCCTAATTGAGTTTTCAAATAAGTCAGCGCGCCGGAGTAAGAAAAAGCAAAATCGCTTTTGATTTTCGGCCGCGTAATAGAAAAAGGAGTGGACGACTGTTGGGCAGCCTCGTCGACTTGTTTGCCGGCGGGGAAGCCGTAGCCGAGTGCCACGCCGATGCGGTCGATCAGCTGGCCGGCTGTGATGTCGATTGTATCAAAACGCACATCGGTGGAAATGGATGTGTCACTTATTTCAACGTCGAGCAGTTTATGCGTGCCGCCGGAGAGATGAAAGGCTTTAAAGTGGCCGTCAGGCGGCAAATTAGTGCCGAGGCAGGCGCGAATATGGCCCGCCTGATGAGTGGTTTTCATAAGCGGGCAACCAAAAGCGGCGCTTAAAGCGCGTGCAAATTGATAGCCGGCCATAAAGACCGGCATATAGGATTCTTCGCGCGCTTCCGGCTTTTCGCTGACGGCGACTAAATCGATGGAAATATCCTTCAGCATTGCCGCGTTGGCCTCAAACATTGCGCCGAGATTTTTAATGTGCGAAAAAAAAGCGTCCTGTTGACGCAACCCGACAGCACCCTGAGCGACATTAAGAACGGTGCGGCTGTCCGATAAGATCGTATAATTTGTATCGGCAATGCAAAGCGAAGTCGTATACGCACTGGTATCCAGCGCGAGCACATATTTAATCTTTTTTAAGTTTTTCATTTTTATAAGCCCTGTCCAACAGGCCGTTGACAAAAACACCTGCTTTTGCGTCATTATATTTTTTAGCAATTTCAATCGCTTCGTTGATGGCAACTTTATCCGGAATCTCGTCGTTGAGAAAGATTTCGTAGACGGCCAGCCGCAAGACTGCGACATCCGTTTTGTTCAACCGGTCAATTTGCCAGTTGACGAGGTATTTGCTGATGATTCCGTCGATAAAATCGATGTTTTCGACGATGCCCTTGATCGTATTTTTTGCATAGTTCGCCGTTGCGCCCGTCAGGTGTTCGCGCGCTAGATAATCGTCCAGATTGATAAGAAAGTCTTCGTCAAAATCGTATTGAAACAGGATGATGAAGGTGCGTTCTCTCGCTTCGCTGCGTTTCATCGTTTGTCCTCCGTAAGTTAGTCTTACAATAGCTGTATAAATAATGTATGAATACAAACAAACTATCAGTGGTGTATGGTGATGATTTCTCCGCTGGCGAGTGCTCTTTTTTCGCCGTTTGGAAGTTGAAGTAAGAGGCGGCACTCTTCGTCGATACCAAGGCATTTTGCCCGGTAAATGGTTCTGTGATCGTCGATTGTAACTTCCTTGTCGATAATACTTAAACGGCTGCCGTAAGTTGAGGCCAGCGCCAGACGGCTGTCGGGTGATAAGATGCCATCGGTATAGCGCTCGAAAGCATTTAAGACCGCCGCGATATAACGTGCAAGGTTTGTCTCTTGGCCGCTCAGTGCGGCGATACTTGAAGCGCGGGCAGCGGTAAATGAAGCAAAAGCATTCTGCGGTGTGTTTAAGTTTACGCCGATGCCTGCAATAAAACCGTCCAGTACGTCATCTGTCATCGTGCCGTTGACGAGGATTCCACATATCTTCTTATCGCCGATGAGTACGTCGTTAACCCATTTGATCGCCGGCGTGATGTTGCAGCAATTCTGCGTGGCGTCGTAGACGGCCAGTGCAGAGGCGACGGTAACGAAAGGGATCAGCCGCGGTGGAAGAGTTGTTTTTTTATAGATACTCATATACATTCCGCCCGGCGGTGAATCAAACTGCTTTGTGCCGCGCCCGCGTCCGGCGCTTTGTGTGTGCGCGATCGCGACGAGGTTGTCCGTTTTCTTTTCATTGCGTTGCAGGTAGGTGCTGGTCGAATCAATATTGTCAAAAACTTCGATGTTTGTAATATGTGTTGTCGTCAAATTATTCAGCAGATTTTTGACGTAATCCGGCGTTGTCATCGTGCCGAAAGTCTCTAACCGGTAACTGCCTTTTTTGTACTCCATGTTGCTGCACCCCTTATCGTAAGTGCATTCTACCAAAGAAGCGGCGAGAAGTAAAGAAAAACCTATATCGTGGAAATATGCGTCAGCGCAGCGAGCAGGCTTGCGGCAAACGCATCGTAATCGTCGGTATCCGTGCCTGTTTGCAGATGGATGGCCGGCGCGTCGGTCTGGCTTTGGAACCATTTGATAAAACCGCCGTTGTCGATGAAGGCAGTCTTTATCGGAGTCTTGTTTTGGGTGCCGGCGAGTATCTGCTGTGCCAGTTCGGCCGTCGCTTCGTGTGTGCTTTCAAAGCGCAGGGCCTTGGGGCTGGCGGAAAGTTCGAAAGCTGTGACATAACTGCGCTGTTCAACGATGTTGCGCACTGCTTTTGTCTCGGCGGCAGAAAAAGGGTTCTCGCCACAGTAGAATGCGGCGCCGGGAGCAGTGATGCTTAATGTCGTGGCAATTTCAGCGGCGTTTTCAAAGGCTGCATCATACTGATGGCGCAGATCAATGCCTTCGGCATTGGCAAACCAGGTGGAAAAATCTTTTTCTGCCAGGAGCAGTTCGGTCGGCGTGGCCTGTGAAAGGCCCCACAAAGCCAATTCGATTCCGTCCGGATTAATCATCGGGCAGATGTTCAACTTTAGTGCAGAAAACAGATTTTGTACATCGCAGTTGGACAGCGGGTATCCAAAAGCGTGGGCAGCGGCGTAGTCTTCGACAAATTTCGACAAAAATGCAGCAGCCATACTGTCCTGTGCACTGTGTGCGGCGACGATCAGCACGCGTTTGCTTCCGAGGCCGACGCTGACTTCGATAAGGTCGCGGCCAAGTGTACTTTGGCCTGAAGATGCCGTTTCAATGAAAGGATAGCGTGCCGTCAGGCCGCTGATATCCTTTTTCAATGCGTCGTAGCCATAATAAGGGTCTATGTTCACGACATCGTAATCAAACGGAATGACGATCGGACGGCCTTCAAACAGGTTGGATGGGTTGGCAGCACGGATGCGTTCAGGCGTCGTGTTATAACGCTGTGCCAGCTTTTCGATACTATCGCCCTGTTGAACCGTATGATAACGAAAGCCATATAAATACGGTTCAATTGCTTTAAAGAGGCCGTCTTCAAGCGTGCAATCGGGTTTTAGGCCGTGCGCCCGTAAAAAGTCGGCAGGCGTTTGAAAACCTGCTTTTTTCAGTGTGTTGTTTAAAATCGGCTCGATGGATGCCGTTGTAAAGTTCTTCATACTATATGTCTATGAAGTTTCGGTTTTTGTAGAAGCGGTGTTTTCCTTGTTATACAGGATTTTGTCTTTGCGCTTTGGCGCGAAAGTGCTATACTAATAGATACAAAAATGGATTGGAAAAGCCGATATGTATAAAAAGATCAAAAATGGAGAACTGATTATTATTGCCGGACCTTGTGCGGTGGAAAGCGAAGCGATGTTGCCAGATCGGAAGAGCACACGTCT
>CALGIV010000034.1 GCA_937914785.1 uncultured Eubacteriaceae bacterium
ATGGGCAGATATCAATATCTGCGGCACCGGTGAAGTCGCCTTCTGCTGTATGGACGGCCGCCCGGCTTATCCGCTCGGCAACGTCTCCAACAATACAGTCCTTGAAATCTATAACCAACCGCGTTATCGCCGGCTGCGCAAGGAATGCCTGAACAAATCACAAATTACCCCCTGCCGCCACTGTTCGCAATAAAACGCTACAGCTGAAACCCAATTATCCCTCAAAATACATACAAAAACAGCCGCCGTTTCCGGACGGCTGTTTTAGACTGTTGACACATTGTTAATTATGACATCATCGCTTGTTTTTATCAACTGCAAAATATTAAATCTTAAAAAATTTCTTTTTTATACGGCCGTAGCAACTTATCTCACAGAATGCTTTCCACCTCTACAACAGTTGTATAATGTTGATATACTTTATTTGGATCAGAGGGCTCTTCAAGATATGAACGAACCAATACGTATTGAAAGGACTCAATAGATTTGCCATAATGTGTATGCAAATTTTCTGCAATAACACTTGCCTCTTTTTTCAATGCTTCCTCATCAAGCGTCTCGCTAACACACACTGCCACAGGAAAGAGACCTTCCTGTTCTGTATTCATCACATCAAAACCGATAATTGATATCTCTCTGCCCTCATATGTAATAACAGGCAATTCTTTGAAAAGATCAGACGTAGCGGCTGCAATTTCATTTATTTGATTACTGATTTCTCGTTCATTGGGATACAGCATTGTTCCTGCCGGCCTGATCGCCTGATATGCAGCTGTTACATAAAGACGCGCCTGCAGATATTCTCCTTCATCGAGAAACTCACCAGCCTTTTGGGTTAATTCTGCTGCATTCATCCCGCCATAACGATAAGGCGAATATGCATAACGCTGAATTTCCCAGAGATTCTCTTTAAAAACATATACCGTGCTCAACATATAAGTTATTTCAGGATAATCAATAGTAGAAAAAATCACATACATTTCTTTAGATAAGGGTGATACGATAAACGTATATTCATTATCTGCGCTTAAACTCGGTATAATGGTTTCAATCTCCTTATCCGTATTAAAGATACGTAGATAATGCTCATTATAGGTCACCGCCGGACGTTCTGATAACCGGATGCTTTCATCCAGTGTACTTTCTACCTCCTCTGCGCTCATCGTCTCTGCTGCACTTGCCAGCATATTTTTTAAGGTGTCTTTATCTCCACGTTGCAGAGCGTCGATAAACATCTCGTGCAATTGATGAACCTGCTCAGAAACTTCCTGCGAAATCTCTTCATTTGTATTGCACTCGTAAATCCGGCCACCTGTGCAAGCACTTAAAAACAGCCCTGCTAATAAAGTTATCATGCATATTAAAAAAGAGATTTTTTTCATTTTATAAACTCCTGAATTTCATTATAATATTTATTAAAATATGCTCGTATATTTCTTTTCAAAGGTAAAATTAAATTTCTTTGTGTCGTTGAAATTATGGTTTTGCAATATCATTTTAGTCTCTATGCCTTCGTCATATAAAATAGTGCCATTATAATATTTTTTTATTTCATCCAAAGCTTTTTTACTATAAGGTATACATACATAATATTCCCCTAACATATACTTTCTCACATCTTTCATCTGTTCGTCATTGATAATATATCTTGAACATATTATATAAATGGGAAATTCAATAAAATTATATTGTCTGTTTTGCTTAACGGTTTCTAAATATTCCTTTTTAATAACGCCCACATATCGAATATCTTCCCACATTAGACTAACATTTTCATCATCGCAAATTCCGAAATAAGTTATATTTCCTTTTAACAATCTCCTTACACCAACTGATGATATTTCTGCAAAACATCTTCCTCCGCCATAATATCCTTTTTCAATACTAACACCACCAATCACAACCCCCAATATAACGAAAAATAATCCCGGACCTTTAATAGCAAAGCCGATTAAACTTGCTACAAAATACATTACAAGATAGTAACATCCCCGCGTAGATCCATTAGACCACGCACCGTTTAATTTGCAAGTAAAGACCTCCCCATCGATACTTTTCATTTTTGTTTTAAATATTTTATTATTATATTTTCTTGCTTGCCACAATTCTTTTTGATTCATTTATTTCTTTATCTCTCTTACTAGCAATAACTTAATATCCATACATTTCATTATCTATCTAATTTCTACAATCGAACTATTATTTGTCAAACCCCTAATTCTAACTCTTATCTTGTTTTGATTTTAGGAAGCGGCACATATATACCGCTTCCTACTAATCTAAAACTTTTACGCAGAAACTCTGCATTTTTTACAATAGATTTGTAATCCTGCATTTTTGAAATCATGAGGCGGACAGGTAGAAGTCTGCTTTGTACTATTGCTATACGTATCAGATCCATTTTGTTTTTTCTGCGCATTATTACGCATCACATCTGCTGGATTTTTTCCTTCTATTATAGCTAATATAAACCATATTGCTGAATAATGATTTTCTGCAATAATTTCCACCTCCGTTTGAGAAATCCCAGCATGTAATTCTGGTATAGATGAACCAAAACCTATCGTTCCTTTAAAACTTTTGATATTTGCTCCATCTTCTACATAAGCCACCCCAAGTTCTAATCCAATACCTCCAGTTCCTCCCCCCCC
>CALGIV010000035.1 GCA_937914785.1 uncultured Eubacteriaceae bacterium
ACCGCGTGGCTGAAAAACGTAAAGGGGCCGTTTTACCGAACGCGAAAGGCTGCATTTAACGCTTTGCTTTTTAGGGGAGCGAAGCAGGGAAGAAATTGACCTTATCAAAGTGTGTATACGAGATGTTGAGCAGCCGCCTTTTGCGCTGAAGCTGAACGCCATCGGATGGTTTCGGCGTTCGGGCGGCGATATCCTCTGGCTCGGCATAGCGCCGAATAAAGCATTAAACGGATTGGTGTACACGCTTGGCAAAAAGCTTGAAAAGGCCGGCGTTGACGTGGACAAGCGAGCGTTTCAGCCGCATATTACGCTGGCCAGGCGTGTGAAGATGGATGCGGGGCTGGCAGAGATGTATCCGCACGGCAGTGTTATGATAAAGACTGACGTAAAGCAGATCAGTCTGATGCATTCTCACCGCTCGCATGGCCGGCTGGCCTATACGCCATTGTATCATCACGACTTGATGGGAAAGGACGAAGAATAATGCAGGCTTACAGCGTATCGGAAATTACGGACAGGCTTCAAAGACTCGTGGCTGCCGATGAGGAATTGGCCGGCGGCGTAGCCGTTGAAGGTGAAATCTCAAACTTTAAGATGCATTCCTCGGGGCACTTGTATTTTAGCTTAAAAGACAGCAAGGCCAGGATGAATTGCGTGATGTTTGCCGGCAATGTGGAAAATATTGATTTTGTGCCGGAAGATGGGATGCAGGTGACGGCTTATGGCCGTGTGGCAGTTTATGAGAAGACGGGTGTCTGTCAGCTTTACGTAACCGTGATGATGCAAAGCGGGGTCGGGGTATTGTATGAAAAGTATCATCGGTTGCTGAAACGGCTGGAGCAGCAGGGATATTTCGCCGCGGAACAAAAGAAGCCGCTGCCGCTATTTCCGCGTCGCGTTGCGGTGGTGACTTCGCCGACAGGCGCAGTCATTCATGATATCGTCACGGTGCTTAAGCGGCGTAATCCGGCAGTTGAGATTCTTCTTTGCCCGAGTGCCGTACAGGGGCCGGGTGCTGCCGAACAGATCGCGTATACTGTTGATGGTATCAATGCACATCAGGCTGCGGATGTGATTATTGTGGGCCGTGGCGGCGGCAGTATAGAGGAGCTGTGGGCGTTTAACGAGCCTGTCGTCGCAGAGGCGATTTATGCGTCGGCAATTCCGGTCGTCTCCGCCGTCGGGCACGAGACCGACTTTACGATTGCGGATTTTGTCGCCGATATGCGCGCGGCGACGCCGTCGGCGGCCGCGGAATTGATTTGTGTTTCAATGGAGGACGTTGTCCGTGAAATAAATACAATTAAAAATGCGGTACAAATTTCAGTGTATTACAAAATGCAGGCAATGCGTGTGCGCCTTGCGCAACATAGGCAAAGCAGGGCGCTGGACTTGGCACCTTTGGTGGCGCAGCAGCAGGCGCAGTTGGCTTCATATGAGACGCGAATGAAGCGAAGCTTTGCTGCAACGATTGAAAAACAGCGTCTGATGTTAAAAGGTTACGAGCTGCGCCTGAAAAATAATGAAATGCGTGCGGCGTTGCGCAAAGGATATGCCGTCGTATATCGTCAGGGCAAGCCCGTGCGCGAGTTGCAGGATGTGCATGTCGGAGACGATGTGCGGATTCAATTCGCAGACTTTGCGGCATTGGCTGCGATTACGCATTTGGAGGAGGAAAAAGGATGAATCAAAAACTGATCGATAAAGCCATAGAGGCCAAACAGTGCGCGTATGCGCCTTACTCGGCGTTTCGCGTCGGGGCGGCTCTGCTCGACGACAAAGGGGATATTTACACCGGATGCAATGTGGAAAATGCCTCTTACGGGGCGACTATCTGCGCTGAGCGGACGGCAGCGGTAAAGGCAATTTCGGAAGGCAGTACAAGCTTTACTGCAATTGCCATTGCGACCGATGCCAAAGGCTATACGCCGCCATGCGGGATTTGCAGGCAGTTTTTAAGTGAATTTGCCGCGGACGAGATGGATATTTATTTGATAAAAGGTGATGATAATGTTATGATAACAAGGTTAAAAGAATTATTCCCAAGTGGGTTTACAAAAGAGGATTTAATATGACGGAAAAGAAATTTCTGTCTGGCTTTGTCGCTGTCGTCGGCAGGACGAATGTCGGAAAGAGTACGATTTTAAACGCCCTGATGGGCGAAAAGCTGGCGATCACGTCGAACAAGCCGCAGACGACGCGCAATAAAATCCGTTGCATCTATACGGACGAGGAAGCGCAGATCATCTTTACTGACACGCCGGGCATTCATAAACCGAAGAACAAGCTCAGCGGGATGATGGCGACGATGGCTTACGGCAGCTTGGCGGATTCAGACCTCGTTGTCTTTGTCGTCGAAGAAGACACGTATATCGGCACGGGCGATAAGGCGCTGCTCGAAAAGCTGGCGCAGTGCCGCTGTCCGGTCGTGATGCTTATCAACAAGGCCGATAAGATGACACAGGAGGACATTCTGTATAAGATTGGCCTTTATCAAAAATACGAGTTTATTCAGGAAATTCTGCCTGTCTCTGCGTTGACGGGTAAAAATATGGACAAAATCTTGCCGATGATTAAAAAATACCTGCCGGAAGGGATTTTGTACTTCCCGGAGGATATGATCACCGACAAGCCGGAAAAATTTTTCGTGGCAGAGTTGATTCGTGAAAAGGCTTTAAGGTGTCTGGAACAGGAAATCCCGCACGGCATCGCGGTGGAAGTTGTCAGTATGAAGGAACGTGAGGACAAGCCGATTATCGATATCGATGCGGAGATTTACTGTGAGCGAAAGTCGCACAAGAGCATCGTCATCGGCAAAGGCGGTGCGATGTTGAAGAAGATCGGCTCGATGGCGCGCAGCGATATCGAGGCTTTTTTAGACAGCAGGGTCAATTTACAGCTGTGGGTGAAGGTGCGCGAAGAGTGGCGCGACAAGCAGTATGATTTAAAAGATTTGGGCTACAAGGACGAGGTGCAGTAACGATGTTTGAATATCGGTTGATCAAAGAGTGTGCGCAGACCGGCGCGCGTGTCGGCGTGCTTTCGACGCCGCACGGCGAGATTACAACACCGGTGTTTATGCCGGTCGGCACGCAGGCGACGGTCAAGGCCGTTCTGCCCGAGAGCTTAAAAGAAGCCGGCGCTCAGATCATCTTGAGCAATACATATCATCTGTATCTGCGCCCGGGCAGCGGACTGATCCGCGAAGCGGGCGGATTGCACAAGTTTATGCATTGGGATAAGCCTGTCTTAACCGACAGTGGCGGCTTTCAGGTGTTCAGCTTGAGCAGGATGCGTAAAATCAGCGACGACGGTGTAGAGTTTAAAAGCCATATTGACGGCAGTACACATTTTATCAGTCCGGAGAAGGCCGTCGAGATTCAGACGGATTTGGGCAGTGATATTATGATGGCGTTTGACGAGTGCATTCCGTATCCGGCTGACTATGACTATGCGCGCAGCAGCACGCGCACAACGTTTGATTGGGCGCAGCGTTGTAAAGCGGCGCATACGAATACCGAAGCGCAAGCGCTGTTCGGCATCGTGCAGGGGGGGATGTACGCCGATTTGCGCATCGAGAGCGCCAAGCAGCTCGCTTCGCTGGAGCTGCCGGGATACGGCATTGGCGGACTCAGCGTCGGGGAGCCAAAAGATGTCCTGTATGAGATGCTGGATGCACAAATCGAGCATATGCCCAAAAATAAGCCGCGTTACTTGATGGGCGTCGGCAGCATCGACTGTTTGATGAATGGCATTATGCGCGGCGTAGATATGTTCGACTGTGTCCTTCAGACGCGGATGTCGCGCAACGGTGCGGCGTATACGACATCCGGCCGGATCAACCTGAAAAATGCACAGTATAAAAAGGATTTTTCCCCAATAGACAAAGAGTGTGATTGTTATGTCTGTCGAAATTATTCGAAAGCATATCTGCGGCATTTGGTAGTTGCGGGTGAGATTTTAGCCTCGATGTTGTTGTCGTATCATAACATTTATTTTACGATTAATGTCGTAGAAGGAATGAAAAGGGCGATCTTAGCAGGACAAACAGTTGCATATGCAAAAAATATTTTGACAAACTACATAAAATAGTGTTAAATGTACTAAGGCTTAAATTATACCGTAAAAAGGAGAGATGGTGCGATGATATTCTTTGCGACTGGTGAAGGCGGCGCAGGCGGCAGTATAACGCCGATATTGCTTATGGTTGTGGGGTTTCTGCTCATTTATATGTTGATGATGCGCCCGCAAAGAAAACAATACAAAGAGTTGGAAGCGCGACGCGGCGCAATGAAGAAGGGTGACAGGGTAATTACAGCAGGCGGATTTCATGGGAAAATATTTGCCGTTAAAGACACCTACGTTGTAATTGAAGTGCTGCCCGATAATGTAAAGATGAGAATCAATAAAGCATCCATTGCTGAAGTGCAGTTAAAAGAAGTGCCTGAAAGGATCAGCGATGTGGATGACGATAATAAAACAAAGAAGAACCGTATGAATCGGGCGAAGTACAAGAAAGAAGAAAAAGGAACGGAAGACTTTATTCGAGAAGACAGCATAGATGATTCACAGGACTAAAAGAGAGCTTTTCAAAACGAAGGGCTCTTCGTTTTTTTTTATGGAAGAAAACCTTTGAAAATGATGTCGATGCGTATATAATAGAAAAGTAGGAGAAATTCCCCATGTATGATTATATTCAAGGTGTTTTACGAGATATAAGAGAGTCGATAGCCGTCGTAGATGTCGGCGGCATTGGTTATCAGATTATGATATCGCAAAGTACACTGTTTGCTCTGCCGCAGCCCGGAAAGACAGTAAAGCTATATACGCATTTAAAGATGCAAAATGAAGCATTCGTTCTCTATGGCTTTATCTCGAATGCGGAACGAGAGTTGTATTTGGCGCTCAACACCGTAACGGGTGTTGGCCCGAAGGCGGCGATCAGCCTGTTGAGTGTTTTTACGCCGGAACAGATCATCGGCGCGATTATGGAAAAGGATGCGAAGTTCTTAAGCCGTGCGCCGGGAGTGGGCAAAAAAACGGCGGAACGCATTATCCTGGAATTAAAGGACAAGTTCGGAGATATCGGTGAGTTTATGGTCGCTGACCGCAGCGCACAAGAAGAATACGCTGAGGAAAAAGAGCTTTGTATTCAGGCGCTTATCACGCTGGGATATTCAGCTCAAATGTCCGGCAGAATGGTTGAAAGAACGTTCGACAGTGCAGAGACGACACAGAATAATATTTTAAAGGCGCTGGCGCAGGCCGATAGCATATAGGGAGAAGATAAATGGCGTTAAACGAAAAGAAACGCATTGTCACGTCGATTAAGACGGAAGTGGACAGGGAGAATGAAAAGTCTTTGCGTCCGCAGTATTTGGCGGAGTATATCGGCCAGGACAGGGTTAAGGAGAGTATGGAAATCTTTATCTCTGCGGCCAGGCAGCGCGAAGATGTGCTGGACCATGTGCTGCTGTTCGGTCCGCCGGGATTGGGAAAGACGACGCTGGCGCACATTATTGCAAACGAAATGCAGGTAAACATTAAAATAACGTCCGGACCGGCCATCGAGCGGCCCGGGGATTTGGCCGCGATGCTTTCGGGGATGCAGAAAGGCGATGTTTTGTTTATCGACGAGATTCACCGCTTGAACCGCATTGTTGAAGAAATTTTATATCCGGCGCTGGAAGACTACGCGCTGGATATTATCGTCGGCAAGGGGCCGGGAGCGCGCTCCATTCGGTTGGACTTGCCGCCGTTTACGCTGATCGGGGCGACGACGCGCGCAGGCTTGATCTCTTCGCCGCTGCGCGATCGTTTCGGGGTGATGTGCCGGCTGGAATTATATACGGCGGAGCAGCTGACGGATGTTGTGCTGCGTTCGGCGGGTATCTGGCAGGTGGAATTGACGCAGTCGGGTGCGATGGAATTGGCGAAACGAAGCCGCGGGACGCCGCGTATTGCCAACCGCCTGCTCAAACGAACGCGCGATTACGCGCAGGTAAAAGGGATTAAAACGATCGATAAGGCGGCGGCCGACGAAGCGCTGCGTTTTCTGGAAGTGGATGAAATCGGCCTGGACAGCAATGACAAACGTATGTTACATACAATCATCAACAGTTTTGGCGGCGGACCGGTGGGCATTGAAACCTTGGCGGCTGCGATCGGTGAGGAGAAAGATAACATTGAAGATGTTTATGAGCCGTATTTGATTCAGATCGGTTTTATTCAGCGCACGCCGCGAGGACGCATTGCGACGAAAAATGCGTACGACCATCTAGAGATTCCCTTCGACAAGGATTAAAATAAATGAAGACAGAGGACTTTTACTACGATTTGCCGGAAGAACTTATCGCACAGGCGCCGGCGGCGCGACGTGAAGAAGCTTCGCTGATGGCGATCAATAGATATACTAACGGTATTACGCACCATAAATTTTATAATATTGTCGACTATCTGCAGTCGGGCGACTGCCTGGTCTTTAATGACTCCAAGGTCATTCGAGCGCGGCTCTATGGCAGGAAGGAAACAGGGGCACAGGTTGAAACATTGCTGTTAAAGCAGCTAAAAGGCAATATCTGGCAGGCGTTGCTGCGTCCGGCAAAGCGGCTTCGTGTGGGAAGCGTCATTATTTACGACGATGAGCTCAAGGCCGTTGTTGAAAAAAAGGGGGAAGAGGGCTTTTGTGAGCTTGCCTTCTGCTATGACGGGGACATTCATGATAAAATAGAGCGCATCGGCAAGATGCCGCTGCCGCCCTATATCCGTGATACAGGCGCTTATTACGACCGTTACCAGACGGTGTATGCGAAACATTCAGGCAGTGCGGCGGCACCGACGGCAGGGCTGCATTTTACCGAAGAATTGCTGGAGCAGATTGAGCAGAAGGGTGTTCGCCTCGCCTTTGTAACGCTGCATGTTGGGCTCGATACGTTTCGGCCGGTCAAAGCAGAAAACGTTGCAGAGCATCGTATGCACACGGAAGTCTATTCGATTCCGGCTGTAGCGGCAGATAGGATCAACGAGGCCAAAGCTTCAGGCGGCAGGGTAATTACAGTCGGCACGACGGCGATGCGTACGCTGGAAGGGTGTTATAAAACGTATGGTAAAATAGCTGCGGTATCGGACAGTACGGATATTTTTATCTACCCGCCGTATCGTTTCAACGCTGCAGATGCGTTGATTACGAACTTTCACCTTCCGCGTTCGACGCTGTTGATGCTCGTCTCGGCATTTTATGACAAAGAAAAGCTGTTGAAAGCCTATGAAGAGGCGATTGCGCGGCAGTATCGCTTTTTCAGCTTTGGAGACGCGATGTTTTTATACTGAGGTCCAAATTTGAGGAATATGAATATACAAAAAAGCAATGAGGAGAAAACTATGCAGAAGAGAACAGCCTTAAACCTGGAGACGATCACGCCTTCTATGACGTTGGCGATTACGGCGAAGTCGAAACAGTTGCGCGCTGAGGGCAAGGATGTTATTGGCTTTGGTGCGGGGGAGCCGGACTTTAACACGCCGGAAGCAATCAAGCAGGCCGGTATTCAGGCCATTAACGACAATGTCACACGATACGTGGAAGTCAACGGCATTATGTCGCTGCGTGAAAAAATTGTCAGGAAATTTAAAGAGGAAAACGGCCTGGATTACAGCGTAAAGAATATCATTGTCAACAGCGGTGCGAAGCACAGTCTTTACCTTGCGTTGTGTGCGGTTTTAAACCCCGGAGAAGAAGTTATCATTCCGGTGCCGTATTGGGTAAGTTATCCGGAGATGGTGAAGATTGCCGGTGGCAGTCCTGTCTATGTCGATACGACGCCGGAAAGTGGATTCAAACTTACGCTGGATAATTTAAAAAGCGCGCTTTCGCCGAAGACAAAAGCGATTATGCTGAACTCGCCGTCCAATCCCACAGGTAGTGTTTATACAAAAGAGGAGTTGCAAGTCGTTGCGGATTTCGCGGTTGAACACGACCTTTTAGTCATCTCAGATGAGATTTACGAAAGCATTATTTACGGCGATGTGAAACATTACAGCATCGCAGCTTTAAACGACGATATTAAGAAAAACACAATTACGATCAACGGACTGTCGAAAACGTATGCGATGACAGGCTGGCGTATCGGTTATACGGCGGCGGAAGAAGACATCATCAAGGCGATGGGCAGCATTCAGGGGCACACAGTATCGCATCCGGCTTCCTTTGCACAAAAGGGTGCGGAAGCAGCGTTTACGCTCGATAAAGGCATCGTTGAAGATATGGTGCGCCAGTATGATGAGCGCCGGCAATTTATGATGGATTATAAATTGCCGGCGCTCATCATAC
>CALGIV010000036.1 GCA_937914785.1 uncultured Eubacteriaceae bacterium
GATGCATATATACACAGCTGACCGTCTCGTTCAGCGCAGCCAGAAGCGCGGCCATATCCGTAATCCCGTCTTTTACGGGAATAAGCACAACTTCCGTATCACTGCCTTCACAATACGTCAGGATCGTGCGGATGACCATCGGGTTTGCGCTCTCGCTGATCAAGGCTTTGTTGCGCTTGCGTTCTTTACACATCGCTACGGCTTCCGCCGCAGCCGAAGCGCCGTCGTAGACGGAAGCGTTTGCCACATCCAGGCCCGTCAGTTCACAGATCATCGTCTGATATTCAAAGATCGCCTGCAGAATACCCTGACTGATCTCCGCCTGATAAGGCGTATAGGCCGTAACGAATTCTTCTTTTGTCGTCACGCTTTTGACGATAGATGGGATGTAGTGGTGATAAGCACCGGCGCCGCGAAAAATGGACGAGAACACTTTGTTTCGCCCGGCCATCGCCGCCATTTGACGACGCACTTCCAGTTCACTTTTTCCCGCCGGGATATCCAGCGGACCGATCTTCATCTCGTCGGGTATGATCTCGTAAAGTTCATCGTAATCTTTGATGCCGATAGCAGAGAGCATCTCGCCCCGCTCCTCCGGCGAAGAAGGGATATAACTGCCCATCGCCTAGTCCTCCGCATTGCAAAGTGCGTCGTATTCGTCTGCGCTGAGCAGCGCCTCTGTTTCGCTGATATTGCCGACCTTGACGATCCAGGCATCGTAAGGGCTATTGTTAATCGCTTCCGGTTCGGTCTCCAGCCGCTCGTTTACCTCGACGATTTCACCGGTAAACGGGCTGTAGATTTCCGCGACGGCCTTAACGCTTTCCAAATCGGTAAACGATTCGCCAAGCTTTACCGCATCGCCCTCATAGGGAATATTCACATAAACGATGTCACCGAGCTCGCTTTGCGCGTAATCGGTAATGCCGACATATGCAGTCGTCTCGTCTTCATAGCGGATCCATTCGTGAGATGCGGAATACTTTAACTCTTTTGGGGTGTTCATTGGCAATGCCTCCTCAATACTCTTTATTTTCGTATTTATTTTGTTATTTCGCAGCACTTTTATTTTTATAAAACGGCAACGGTACGACTTCGGCTTCAATAAGCCTGCCGCGTACATCCACTTCAAGCATTGTCCCCGGTGCCGTGCAGGATTGATCGACGAGTGCCATTGCATACGCCCCTTTTAGATAAGGGCAATGCGTACCGGAAGTAGTGATGCCGACCTGCTCTCCTCCCGAAAAGACCTCATAATCTTCGCGGACAATGCCGCGGCCGACAACCTTTAAGCCGATGCGCCTGCGCTCCGGCGCAGCCTTGCTTACAAGCGCCGTCCTGCCGATAAAGTCTTCCTTATCCATTTTGACCGCATAGCCTAGGCCGGCTTCAAACGGCGTAATCGTCTCATCCATCTCGTGTCCGTAAAGCGGCATAGAAGCCTCCAGGCGCAGCGTATCGCGTGCGCCGAGCCCGCAGGGCAGAATGCCGTCGTCTTTGCCTGCATCCAGCAACCGTGCAAATAATTTCTCGGCATATTGATTTTCAAGGTAGACTTCAAAGCCGACTTCACCCGTATAACCCGAGCGTGAGATCAGGCAGGGAATATCCTGAATGTGCGCCTTAAGCAAAAACGTGAAGTTTTTCTCCGGTAATGTATCCGTCAGCGTGCACAGCATTTTTTCCGACAGCGGACCTTGCAGCGCGATAAGCGCAACCTGATCGGAGATATCATCAAGCGTCACCTCGCCGAAAAGATGCGCCTTAATCCACTCGATGTCTTTATGACGGTTTGATGCGTTGATGACGAGCATATACTCTTCCGTGCCCATCTTATAGACGATCAAATCATCTATAATGCCGCCTGCCTCGTTACACATCATCGCATAGCGGATTTGGCCGGAAGCCATATCGGAAAAGTCATTCGTCAGCAGATAGTTCAGATTACGCAGCGCATCACTGCCTTTAAGTAACACTTCGCCCATATGCGACACATCAAACAGGCCGGCAGCCGTACGCACGGCCATATGTTCTTTGATGACGCCCTGCTCATATTGCACAGGCATCTCGTAGCCCGCAAAGGGCACCAGTTTTGCATTCAGCGCACGATGCGTTTGAAAAAGGGGCGTTTTAAGAAGTTCCATTAAATTATGTCTCCTTTTAAAAAATAATAAGACGCATTGAAAAATTCAATGCGTCTCTGTCGTGTGTACCTGAAAGATTCTCCCGTACGGGATTGCTTCTTCGGTGGCTTAAAGCCTCTCCAGAGTGTCGTCAAACACCGGTCCTTTTGCCTGAGAGTTTATTCGCGTTTACCCCTTCGGCGCCGCAAATGCGGTCTCTCCCGGTTATTCTCATCCGCCGCCCTTTCACTTTTTCTTACACTCCGTCAAAGGGCATTGATATACTATTTTGATATTCTCATTTTAAAGGGGAAGGGCACTTGTTGTCAACCAGAAAATGGCGAAAGTGAAAACTTATTTAAAATAAAGATCGCCCTGTGTTATAATTATATATAAAGGGCCGTTCATTACAAACACTTTGACCGGACATTTTCATCCACAGGCAACTTGATATCATTAGCAATACCGTCCAGGCTATTATTTAGCAAAACACCTGGCATTAAAAATAACGTTTTTAAACAAACGATAAGTGCGAATATTTTATCAAAGAACATAAAACAATAATATGGAGGTAAAGGATGCAACAGAGACAATATGGCAGACTCGGCTACGAAGTATCCCTGCTCGGTATGGGCTGTATGCGCCTGCCGCGCATACAAGAAGAAAGCAGCGTTGAAATTGACAAAGAAAAAGCGATTGAACTGATCCGCTATGCAGCAGGTCACGGGGTGAATTATTTCGATACAGCCTATGCGTATCACGGTACGAAAAGCGAATCGCTTTTGGGCGAAGCATTGGATGGCGGATATCGCCGGCGCGTTAAAATCGTTACGAAACAACCTTATAACGTGATGAATAACGACAAGGGCAAAATTCGCGAGAATCTGGAAAATACGCTGAAAAAACTGCGTACGAATTTCATCGACGTCTATCTGATTCACAATATCGGCCCCGCTACGTGGGAAGCGATCAAGAAACTGAACGTCATCGAAGAATATGAGAAATTCCGCGCAGAAGGCTTGATCGGCGGCATTGCGTTTTCTTATCACGGTGATGCGGAAACGTACCGGCAGATCGTCGATTTTTATAACTGGGATATGGTGCAAATTCAACAGAACATCCTGGATATTAACAATCAGGCTACAGAAGCAGGTATTGCCTATGCAGCCAGAACCGGCGCGGCAGTGGTTATTATGGAGCCGCTGCGCGGCGGCGGATTGGCCCAAGCGCCAAAAGACGTTCAAGCGCTTTACGATCAATTTCCAATCAAACGCACGCCGGCCGAGTGGGCATTTCGGCACCTTTATGACAACCCGGACGTAACATGTATATTGAGTGGGATGACGACATTGGAACAATTAAAACAGAATATCGAAACCTTTTCCGCACCGGATGCCGTCGCAAACGCAATGACGCAAGAAGAAAAAGATCTGATCAAAAAGGTGCGTGAAATCTACGAAGCGCGCATAAGCATTCCCTGTACAAAATGTGAATATTGTATGCCTTGCCCGAACGGTGTAAACATTCCAACCGTCTTCTCGCTGTATAACGAAGCCAAGATGCTCGAAGTGTGGGACAATCCGCGCAGAATGTATATGCTGGCGCGCCGCGGGAAAATGGATGCTGCACAATGCGTTCAGTGTGGATTATGCGAAAGCGAATGTCCGCAAAACATAAAAATTATGGATCAGCTGGCGCTTGCTCATAAAGCGCTTGACGGCTGGAATGAATAATGGTATTGTATTAAGTGCATTTTGGCAGACTTGAAGAAAAAGACAAAGGATAGATGTGTATGATTTACAACAACGTGCTGGAAGCGATTGGCAATACGCCGCTGATTCGCTTAAACAGGATGACAGGCGAAAACGACGCTCAGGTTTTGGTAAAGTATGAAGGCGTCAATATCGGCGGTTCCATCAAGACGCGTACAGCATTCAATATGATCAAAAAAGGCGAAGAAATGGGCCTGATTAAACCGGACAGCATCATCGTCGAAGTGTCCAGCGGCAATCAGGGCATCGGTCTGGCGCTCGTCGGCGCAGTGCGCGGGTATAAAACTGTCGTATTGATGCCGGATTCTGTCAGCGGAGAGCGCATGAAGCTGATGAACAGTTACGGTGCGGAAGTCATCCTCGTACCGGAAGAAAATGACATCGGAAAGTGTATTGAAACCTGTCAGGAGATGGCAAACAAGATGGCGCAGGAAGATGAGCGCGTCTTTTTACCTCTGCAATTTGAAAATGAAGCGAACACATATACGCACCGATACGAGACGGGCGCAGAGATCGTCGAACAAGCCGGCTGTAAGATCGATGGTTTTTGCGCAGGAATCGGCACGGGCGGTACGATCACCGGGATCGGCCAGAAGTTAAGGGAAGAAAACCCCGATACATTGATTTGGGCTGTGGAGCCGAACGAAGCGGCTATTTTATCGGGAATGCCGACCAGTACGCATATGCAGATGGGCATCGGGGATGGGTTGATTCCACAGATATTGGATACGCAAATCTACGATGATATTTGCATCGTTACGGATGAAGAGGCGCTGCAAACCGCAAAAGATCTGGCATTAAAAGAAGGATTAATGTGCGGCATTTCCAGTGGCAGCAACGTAGCTGCTGCACTGAAATTGGCCAAACAGCTTGGAGCGGGCAAAACCGTAGTGACCATCCTGCCCGATACGGCAGAGCGCTACTTTTCAACGCCGCTGTTTGATGAATAAGCGCCGCATATCGGCATTAAAAAAGGGCTGTTATAGCTCTTTTTTAATTGCATTTTATGTTTAATTGATTCATATTTAAGTTACAAAGAAAAACTTTGGACTAATAACAGGATATTTATCACAATGATATTGGAGTTTTGACATAGGTAAAGG
>CALGIV010000037.1 GCA_937914785.1 uncultured Eubacteriaceae bacterium
GCGTATGAGGCGACCAAAGAGCCGTTTTATCTGGATGTCGCGTGCAAAACGGCAACGTATATCCAACGGGAAATGACGGATGAGAACGGCGGCTTTTACACCGCGCAGGATGCGGACAGCGAAGGGGAAGAGGGGCGTTATTACGTATTTGAGCCTTGCGAGATCGTCCGTGTTTTAGGAGCGGAGGACGGCGCTTATTTTAACGCTTATTTTAATATTACAGAACAGGGCAATTTTGAAGGGCGTAATATTTTAAACCTTATCGACAATGAAAAGTATGCTGAAAAGGATGCGCGTATCGAAGAGGCGGTTGAAAAACTCTACGCTTACCGCAAGCAGCGCTACAGCCTGCATCGTGATGAAAAGGTGCTTACGGGCTTAAACGCTTTGATGATTGCGGCACTTGCACAGCTTTATCGTACGACGCTGGAGGAAGAGTATTTAAAAGGCGCAGTAAGAGCAGAGAAGCGTATCGCAAAGGCAATTGCTGACAGTGGACAAGTGTGTACGTATGCCTGTGGGGCTGGTGCCGCTACGGCGGGATTTTTAGACGATTATGCATTTTATGCCTATGCATTGCTGGAGTTGTACCGCGCGACGTTTCAGGCGGATTACCTGGATCGGGCGTTGAGCGTCCAGCAGGAGATCGTGCAGCGCTTCCGGGATGAAAACGGCGGGTATTATATGAGTGCGGAGGATGCCGAGAGGTTGATTTTTCGACCGATGGAGACGTTTGATAATGCAATGCCGTCCGGCAACTCGGTTGCGGCGATGAATCTTGTGTGGCTTTCGCTCTTGACGGCGCAGCCGGAAATTATCGAAGAAAAAGAAAAACATCTGACGTTTATGAAATCCAAAGCGGCGGCTTATGCGATGGGCAACGGCTTTTTCTCATACGCGCTGCTAAAAGAGACTTATGCCGGAAAGCAACTCGTGTGCGTATTGCCCGAAGGTGCCGACATCGAAGAATTGCTCAGTCAGACAAACAATATATTTACAGTTATTGTAAAATTTGGAGAAAATAAAATTGCGGCAGCGCCATTTACAGATTCACACGAAATGTTGGAAGGTAAATGTACGTATTATCTCTGTGAAAACTATACCTGTCAGGCGCCAACGCATAACATTGAAAAGCTTGTTCGCTCGTAAAATAATTTTGTTATACAAATAAAAAAAGACCGCTCCTGATACTTAAAAGGGTGCGGTTTATGTTTTTACGCTTGATTATCGATATATTTCATTAACCCAGTGCATTAAACTTATTTTGCAATCGGCTTTTTTTTCTCGCAGCAGTGTTTTTATGAAGAACACCCTTTGAAACGGCAGTATCAAATTTCTTCATTGCCTCGTCGAGCAATGTTTTGCTGGCCTCTGCATCATTGCTGTTGACAGCAGTAAGAAATTTCTTTTCGACTGTTTTCAAATTCGTCTTCACGCTTTTGTTGCGCAGTCTGTTTCGCTCCCCGATTGCTGCTCTTTTTTCTGAGGATTTAATATTTGCCATGTCTTTCACCCCCTTATTAACGGTAAATATCACCGTAAATACGGCGCATTGATAATATTAACAAATTAACTATAAAAAAGCAAGCAAAATTTTCAATGCATTACAAAGTCATTTTATATTCATACTAAACATATACATTTGAAAAGATTATATTGAAAGACGGAGAAAAAGTGATGGCTTTAAAGAAGAAGAATCTTATTCTGACTGGCGTTTTTTTATTTACATTGTTTATCATACAGGCGGTATTTGTTCAAGCGCTCCCACAGACAGGGACAAGCGCCGGGGACAGGATTACCACGACGTTTTTTGTTCGCATCATCAATAATTGTACGGCGGCAATTACACAAAGCGAAGAAGACGAGGCGTATTTAACGGCTGTTTCTGCCTCATTAGGACAGGCCGATGAAAAGTCAGCGAAGACAGAACAGCAGGAGCCGGTTGTGCAAAAGGAATATACGCCGATTACAAAACCGTTGAATTCAAACAACGGCAGTATCACGGTGCCGGATACGCCCCTCGTGCTGATTTATCACACGCACGCAACGGAAACATATACAGCTTCGGAAGAGACAGCCATCGTCTATTCTTCCACAGCGCGCTCGCGTGATGTCAACACGAATGTCGTGGCCATCGGTAAAATCGTCTGTGATATCCTGGAAAAGGATTATGGCATTAAAACAATTCACGATACGGCGCTGCACGATTATCCGTCTTACGACAACGCCTATATCAATTCACTGGATAGCATTGAAAAGTATATGGCGGAATATCCAAGCATACAATATGCGTTTGACTTGCACCGGGATGGCGTCAACGATACGGAGTCGGCCAGAGCAAAATATTCGACGACAGTAGACGGCGTACCGGCAGCAAAGATTATGATGGTCGTAGGGTTAAATCATGAAACCAGTAATCAAAATACCGCATTTGCCAAACGGTTTAAAGAGACGATGGACGGGATGTATCCCAATGTTATGCTGCCGATTACGTATCGTGAAACGAGCCGATTTAATCAATTTATGTGCAAAAACGGGATGCTTTTTGAGATGGGCAGTAATCTTTCGACGATGGAAGAAGCATCTTTGAGCGCAGAGCTATTGGCGCGCACGATTGCCGAAGTCATCTACACGGATATTCAGAATGGAGCAGTCGAGTAGATGAAGAAGAAAGTATGTAGATTGATTTTTGTTTTTATGCTGTTCTTCTTATCCGTGTTATCGTTAAACCGTATTGCTTATGTGAATGCGGATATTTCGACGAGCGGAAATTCGCAGGTGATTTCTTTTTCGCGCAAAGAGGGTGCTTTTCATATTTTATTCGCCGGCAAGAGCCTGATCATCGACAAGGGACATATTACCATCGAATAAATTCGCGTTCTTCAATGTTTCATCTTGACATATACCCTTTAAATGATTAGAATTATAGCGTTAGCAATTATCTTATTATTAAAGTATATAAAGTCGTTTTTTGAAAATTGAATAGGAGGTGTTTATATGCTGGTGGAAGTATTAAAGGCATTTTTGTTTATAATATTAGGCGCAGTTGGCGGATATCTGCTGCGCAGGTATTTATCAGAAAGTAAGATAAGCAATGCGAAAAAGACTGCTACCGAGATGGTTGAAGATGCAATTAAAGAAGCTGACAGAGTAAAGAAAGAAAAAGTGCTTGAAGCCAAGGAAGAAATCCTTTCGAAGCGCAATGAACTTGAAAATGAGGTCAAGGAGCGCCGTGCAGAAATTTTGAAGCAGGAGAAACGTATTCTTCATAAGGAAGAAAATCTGGACAGAAAAACAGAAAGTATTGAAAAGAAAGAAAATACATTGGATGAAAAGCACAAAAGGTTGGAGACGAAAGAAAAAGAGTTGGATAGCCTGAAGCAAAAACAACTCAGCGAACTGGAAAAGATTTCTCAGTTGACGTTTGACGAGGCGAGAGAATTATTGCTTGCCGATGTAGAACAGCGAATTAGCCGCGAAATGGCGATCCTGATAAAGAATAAGGAAAGCGAAGCCAAGGCGGAGTCTGATAAAAAGGCACGGGAGATTATTGCATACTCGATTCAGAAATGTGCGGCGGACCATGTTGCAGAAACAACAGTGTCGGTTGTCAATTTGCCCAGTGATGAAATGAAGGGCCGTATCATCGGAAGAGAGGGGCGTAATATCCGGGCGTTGGAGACGCTGACGGGCGTGGATTTGATTATTGACGATACGCCGGAAGCCGTGATCTTATCCGGCTTTGATCCGATGAAACGTGAGATTGCACGAAATGCGTTGGAAAAGTTGATCAATGACGGCAGAATACACCCTGCCAGAATTGAGGAAATGGTCAACGTATCGAGAAAAGAAATCGAAGAAAAGGTAAAGGAAATGGGGGAGGCGGCGGTCTTCGATACGAGAGTACACAAAGTACATCCGGAAATTGTCAAGCTGTTGGGCAGACTGCATTTTCGAACCAGCTACGGACAGAATGTGCTGAAGCATTCTCTGGAAGTAGCGCATCTGGCGGGCATTATGGCCGATGAGTTGGGGGCGAATACACGCATTGCCCGCAGAGCAGGGCTTTTGCACGATATCGGCAAGGCCGTAGATCATGAAATTGAAGGGCCGCATGTGACCATTGGGGTTGATATTTTAAAACGGTATAAGGAAAATGCTGATATCATTCACGCAGTGGAAGCGCATCACGGTGATGTAGAGCCAAAGACAATTGAAGCGGTATTGGTACAAGCTGCCGACGCCGTATCGGCCGCACGTCCCGGCGCGCGCCGCGAAACGCTGGAAAGCTATATTAAACGGTTGGAAAAGCTGGAAGAGATTGCAACGTCGTTTCCCGGTGTGGATAAGTCATTTGCGATACAGGCCGGCAGAGAAGTGCGCATTATGGTAAAGTCTGATGAGATCGACGATATCGGTATGGTGCTCACGGCGAAGGAGATCGCGCAGCGCATTGAGGACGAGCTGGAATACCCGGGTCAGATTAAAGTGAATTTGATACGGGAGACGCGCGTGACGGAGTACGCAAAATAAGATAATAAAATAAAAATGAGGTCTGAAAAGACCTCGTTTTTTATTGTCATATTAATAGTTGTATGGGTTGTTGTAACAGTATCTAATCTAAAATATTTCCATTAAATGTAAAGGCATTTCTTCGAATAAATCTATTTCAAATCAGGCAGCGTATCGACATATGCTTCAAAATCCGCCAAGCTGCCTTGCCTGTAAGCTGAATAATCTTCTCCGGCTTCATTTTCGATATAGTCGGTAATCAAATAGACTTCCATTCCAAGCTTTTTTGCGCACATGTCTTCGGCGACATTGTTGCCGACCATCAGGCACTGTGCAGGGTTTTTGTCTGTTTTTGTGAGGATTTCGCGAAAGTATTCCGGATTGGGTTTGCAGTAAGTGCTGTTTTCATACGTCGTGTAGTAGTCAAAGTCTTCGGGTTTCAGCTCAATCCAGGACAGGCGTGTGCGCGCAGCGACAGGTGGAAACATTGGGCTTGTGGCCAGAATAAGGTCGTAGCCTTTTTCTTTGAGTTTTAAGATGATACTGCGCGGTGTCGGCGTTGGCTGCATAATCTCTTTTACAGTGTCAAATTCGTTTTCATAGAAGTGCTCCAGACGGGCGACGATTTCGTCGACATCTGTTTTTGTCGCTCCTGCAAAAGCCGACCAGAAGGCTTCGGCATTTGAGCGGTTGCCGTCATTTTTAGCCATACTTTTTACACCTGAAAAAATGGCAGGCAAAAACCTCTCTTTGTCGTAGCCAAGCTCAATGCCTTTGACGAGCAATTTTTTGTAGTAGTTGTCCGTAAAGTCCTTTTGTGAAAACGGCAGCAGCGTGCCGTCCAAGTCAAATAGTATGGTATCAATCATTATTTTCACCCTTTGAACAAATTAATAATAGGACGCATTATAACATAAAACGAGTAAAGTGGCAACACGGTAAAATAAAAACGGATTATCGTACGAAAAAAGTGGTATTTGAGATAGGTATTTTTGACTTTTTAAGGAAATGAAATTATAATAAACGGCATAATGGGATAAACAGATGAAAAGGGAATGAATATGAATATTTTATTTATCGGCGACGTGATGGGGCGTGCAGGCAGGGGATTATTAAAGGGCTATTTGAAAGACTTGAAGCAGGAATATCAGAGCGATTTTACAATCGTCAATGGCGAGAATGCTTCCGGTTATACAGGTCTGTCGCGTTCGAGCTACGACGAGCTTATTTCCGCAGGGGCGGATATGATCACGATGGGCAATCATGTGTGGGCTAAAAAGGAGATATTTACGTATATCGAGCAGGTAGATAACCTGCTTCGGCCGGCAAACTACTTTGCACCCTGTCCCGGCAGGGGGTGGCAGGTCGTGCGCGTCAACAAAACTGTGCGGATCGGGGTGGTGAACCTTTCGGGTACCGTGGGGATGGACAACCTCGAAAATCCTTTTTTGACCTTCGACAAAATCTATGAAAATCTGGAAAATGCCTGCGATATAATCATTGTAGATTTCCACGCCGAAGCGACGTCGGAAAAGATTGCGTTCAGCTACTACGCATCGGGGCGGGCGAGCGCCGTGCTTGGAACGCATACGCATGTGCAGACCGCGGACGAGCGGATTCTTGCCGGCGGTACGGCTGCGATTACCGACGTTGGTATGACGGGGCCTTATGAGGGGGTGATCGGCATTGACAAAGACATCATTATCAAGTCGTTTAAGACGAAAAGACCCGTGAAGTTTGAACTTGCGGGCGGAAGGCGACAGATCAATGGTGTGTCAATGACATTTGATAATAACTTTAAACCATCGAAGATAGAAAGAATTTATCGACTATACGATTAACAGTACCGATCAAGAGGACAGACTTAAAAAACAAATCCTTTTGGGCCAATTTCTTTATTGGTTGCGGCCAAAGCCGCCGCATCGGGATATGAACGGCTGAAAGTGAGAAAAATCAGGCCGGTCATATATTATTAAAGAAGATCTGAAAGGAAAATAAAAAAGCAATGGAAGTATTAAAAGTTTCTTCAACCTCTAATCCCAATTCGGTAGCAGGCGCCCTGGCAGGGGTCATCAGAGAATCCGGTGTGGCGGAAATACAGGCGATTGGCGCCGGTGCCTTAAATCAGGCGGTCAAATCGATCGCGATAGCGCGCGGCTATGTAGCGCCGGGCGGCTACGATTTGGTCTGTGTGCCGGCATTTACGGATATTGATATTAATGGCAGTGAGAGAACAGGAATTAAATTGATCGTACATACGAGATAGGTTTTTTTATATGTTTAAAGAGCTGTTGCGCAGTAAGTTGCGCGCAACGGCTTTTTCTTTTTTTGGATATTCAGGGGGAGTTATTGTTAAGTTTAAGTGTTGTCAGCTGAATGTTTGTTTCTGAATAGTAAATTGGTTTTGAATGTAGGCTTTGAGAGTGTTATTTTTCTTTGTATAGTTTCTCCAAAAATTTTTCCGATGCTTTAGAAAAAACCTGATGCTTTTTCCATACGATGACCAGATGAGATTTTAGTGCCGGGTAGAGCGGCCTGAAACAGAGATTGCTTGCTCCGGTGGTATTTACCAGTTTATCCAGACATAGCGCGTAGCCAACTTTCTCCTCTACCATAAGCGAGGCGTTGTAAATCAAATTATATGTCGCTACGATATTCAGTTTTTCATAATCTTGACGAAGCCAACCCGATATTTCATTCTTTACAAGAGTCTGCCTGGAGCAAAGCAAAGGGATATCTTGTAAGTCCTCCGGACGAATTACTTTTTTTGCAGCTAACAAGCTGTCCTTTCTCATGAGTAACCCCCAGGTATCTGTTGCCGAAAGGCGCAGATAATCATATTTTTTGATGTCTGCCGGTTCGATTAAAATGCCAAAATCCAAAAGCCCTTTATCCAAACGCTCTGTCACATCATCGGCATTGCCGCTGAAAAGATGATATTGTATGTGCGGATAGTTTTCTTGCAGTTTTTTTATGGTTCCGGCAATCAGGCGCATAGCGTCTGTCTCCCCGCCGCCAATATAAATATCGCCATTAATTATTTCATCCGTTTGCCGGAGTTCTGCTTCGGCTTTATCGACCAAATCAATAATTTCCTGTGCGCGTTTGCGAAGCAAGATGCCTTCTTTTGTCAGGGTGATTTTTCTGTTTCCGCGAATGAACAATATCTGCCCCAGCCTTTTTTCCAAATCCATAAGCTGTTTGGAAAGAGTGGGCTGGGTAATATGGAGTGTTTTTGCGGCTCCCGTGATGCTCTCCTCATCTGCCACCGTTAAAAAATATCGTAAAACCCTAAGTTCCATTATAGACACCTCCCAATTGAATTATACACTTTTTTAACATTCCTGTAAACTATGGGAAAACATTGATTATAAGTATTTGATATATTACTTTTTCCGCCATATAATAAAAATCAAGAGTATATCTTTATCTAAAAACATAAAAAGTGCCGGCGCTTTAAAAAGAAGGCAGGCAAAGGAGCGTTACGATGAGTTTTCAATTATATGTACCTACACGATTTATATTTGGCAATGGCCGTCTTGATGAATTGCATCAGCAAAAAATGCCTGGGACAAAGGCTATGCTTGTCATTTCCAACGGTAAATCTGTTTATAAAAACGGTGCGCTTAGCCGCACTCAAGAGCAACTTGGCAAAGCTGGCATTAAAACCGCTTTATTTAATCAAATTGGCTCAAATCCTACTAAAAAAGCAGTGATGGAAGGAGCGGAGTTTGCTCGTGATAACGGCTGTGATTTTATTGTTGCGCTGGGGGGCGGCAGTGTGATGGACGCTTCAAAAGCGGTTGCGATGATGGCAACCAATGATGGGGATTTGTGGGATTATGTAGTTGGGGGTACGGGTAAGGAGCAGGCGCTCCAAAAGGATCCGCTTCCCGTCGTGTGTATT
>CALGIV010000038.1 GCA_937914785.1 uncultured Eubacteriaceae bacterium
AGCCATGTAGAATACGAAGGTAAAGTGATGGCATTGACCGCTGAGCTGCGTAAATACATTCTGCAAAAAGTGGAAGAATTCAATGAGGATGGTCTGCGGGTGCTGGCGGTAGCGCAAAAGACCAACCCTTCGCCGGTGGGCGAGTTCAGTGTCGCCGATGAGTGTGATATGGTGTTGATGGGGTATCTGGCTTTTCTCGATCCACCGAAAGAAAGCACCGCCGTGGCTTTGGCTGCTTTAAAGGAGCACGGCGTGAGCGTAAAGATTCTTACCGGCGATAACGATAAGGTAGCCCGCAGTGTCTGCCGTCAGGTAGGTATCGATGCGGAATATATCCTGCTTGGCAGTGATGTGGATGCGATGAATGACAAGGCGTTGATGAAAGCGGCTGAAAAGACGCATGTGTTTGCCAAATTGAACCCCACACAAAAGGCCCGCATCATTACGGCTTTGCGCGAAGCGGGGCATAACGTGGGCTATATGGGCGATGGGATTAACGATGCCGCAGCGATGAAGGCTTCTGACGTGGGTATCAGTGTAGATACTGCCGTAGACATCGCTAAAGAGAGCGCCGATGTCATTTTGCTGGAAAAAGATTTGATGGTGTTGGAAAAGGGGATTGTAGAAGGCCGCAAGACGTATGCGAATATGATTAAATACATCAAGATGACTGCCAGTTCCAATTTTGGCAATGTGTTCAGCGTCTTGGTGGCGAGTGCGTTTTTGCCCTTTATGCCGATGATGAGCATTCATTTGATTTTGCTGAATCTGATTTACGATCTGTCCTGTACGGCGATTCCGTGGGACAATGTAGATGAGGAGTTTGTAAAAGTGCCGCGCAAGTGGGATGCTTCCAACATAGGCAAATTTATGGTATGGATGGGGCCTACGAGCAGCGTATTCGATATCACGACTTACCTGCTGATGTATTTCATCATCTGCCCGGCGGCTTTTGGCGGACAGCTTTTCCATCAGCTGACGGATCCGGCCCGGCGTACATCGCCCTGTTTCAGGCGGGGTGGTTCGTGGAGAGTATGTGGAGCCAGACGCTCGTCATCCATATGATCCGCACACCGAAAATTCCGTTTATTCAAAGCCGGGCCTCTCTTCCGGTGGCGTTGCTGACCTTTACAGGGATTGCCGTGCTGACGATTATTCCGTTTACCGGATTTGGCGCCGCGATCGGCCTTGCGCCGCTGCCGGCTGCATACTTTGCCTGGCTGGCATTGATCATTTTTCTGTATATGGTATTGGCTACCGTATTTAAAAAGTTGTTTATCCGTAAGCATGGAGAATTGTTATAAGTTGAACTCTTATGTTCGCAGGAAACGGGCCTCTTTCAAAGTTTGAATGGTCGTCTGGCTTTTGACAAGGGGACGCTTCCTGCTTTCGGCAGCGAAAATGAGGAAGTTTTTTATGGTCACTGATTATAAAAACAAAGCAAAATGTGTAGTTGTCCGTTCTTGTACTGAAAACAAGAGAAGAGGTCAACCTTAAGCTAAAATTTGGATTTAGCCTGTAGCATATTGGAAGTAAATTGCGGAATTAACAGGCCATCTTACGTCATAAAACGATTGTCTTGCAAAAGAATTGTCGAATATAAAGATTTGCCGGATAAAGTTTTGCTTGCAAAATAAGGATTTATCGGTATAATAAAAGCGTAAATCATAAATATGGAAAAATTCTTATATTCGTTAGTCTTTCTTCATAAATTCCTTAGAATCGATGCCAATTTATATTGGCATCGATTCTACATGTAGATGAATCTTATAAATTGTTAAATAAATAACAAGCTTGACGAGGTGCTTAAATTTTAAAAAAGCAGGTCGCAAGCTTATCTGTATATCTGTGATAGCCTTATTGGGGCAAGGTGTTACATAAATAACGATAACGATACGGTTTTGTTTTTGAAGCGTAAAAATAGCTTCTCGGCATTTTTGATAAACGTACGGATCATTCTAAACATATGCGGCGTCGCATAAAGCAGCGGGATATAGAAAAAGGCATTTCGCGTAAACAGGCTGCCGAGCATAAAGAAGTCTTTTAAGAAGATAAAGAAGACAAAGAATGCTATGAGCAGGAGGATGTTCATAACGCGAATGGGGGTGTTCATCGGGCGTGAGACACGGGCAAGCAGAACAAAGCCGGCGCAGGCGGTAAGCAATACCTGCATCGTTGAAGTCTCAAGTTGTGACAATGAAAAAGCGTGGCCTGCAAGCTGCAGGATCAGGATATTGATGACGACGGTAAGGGCGGCCGGCAAGGCATTTTCCAGGATATTTAACCCAAAGCGGCCTTCCGGACGCCGGTAGTCGCCGCGCAGTGCCAATAAAAAAGAAGGAATGCCGATCGTAAAGAAATTGATTGGCGTCATCTGGAGCGGCGCAAACGGGTAAGGGAAGGGCAGGAAGATATAAAACAGTGTGAGCAGCGTCGAATAGATCGTCTTGACCAGATAGAGGGAAGCGACCTTTTCGATGTTGTTGATAACGCGGCGGCCTTCCTTCAGCACATCGACCATCGCTGCGAAATTGGATGTCATCAGTACGAAATCCGACGCGCCGCGGGCGGCGTCGCTGCCGCCTACCATCGCGACACTGCAATCGGCTGTTTTCATTGCAGGGACGTCGTTGACGCCATCGCCGGTCATACAGGTTGTGTGACCATTTTTATTTAAGGCTTCGATCAGCGCCTTTTTCTGCATTGGGGAAACGCGGCCGAAGACCGTGTATTCTTCTGCGATCAGCTGTAAATCTGCCGACTCGTCCAGCGTGCTCATATCGATGGCCTTATCGGCGTTTTTAATTCCGGCGCTCATCGCGATTGAACGGACCGTATTGGCGTCGTCGCCTGAAATGACTTTTAATATCACGCCTTCATGTTCAAAATAAGCGAACGTTTCCGGCGCTTCGGCACGGATGGTGTCGCTGAGCAGAATAAATGCTTTCGGCACAAGGTTTTCGGGCAGCATAGTTTGCGTGAGCGCGCCGGCGGAATGGGCGATGCACAGCACGCGATAGCCCTCGGAAGTGCGTTTTTTTATCTGTACGGCAAGTTGTTTGTCGAGATTTTTGAAAATAAAGTTCGGGGCGCCGAGTACGTAGCTGCCCTGGTCTTGGTAATAAACGCCGCTCCATTTGCGTTCGGAAGAAAACGGCGCGACGGTGCTGATGCGCCATTTTCGTGAAGTGCCAAACGTGTTCTTCAGCGCGGTCGCCGTGGCGTTCTCGTCTTTTAAGGCGCCCATCAATTCGGCAATAACGGCTTTGGCGTTGTTTTCGGTAAAGTCGTCTAGGAGTTCGAAATGTTCGAACTTCATCGTGCCGTCGGTAATCGTGCCCGTCTTATCCAGGCAGAGCACATCGACGCGCGCGAGCGTTTCGATGCTTTGCAGGGATTGTACGAGGGCTTTTTTACGCGCCAGATTCAGTGCGCCAAGCGTAAGCGTTACGCCGGTAAGCAGCACAAGGCCTTCGGGGATCATCCCGATCATTGCGGCAGAAGCACCTAATACGGCGTTTTGAATTGTGGCGCCGCCGCTGTATTGGCTGTAGAATAATAAAAGCCCGAGCGGAACGATGACGATGGTTAAGATGCGGATGATTAAAGAGAGTGTGCGCATCAGTTGGCTGCGCTGCTTTTTTTCTTTTTTGGCTTCGCGTGTTAATTTGTTGGCATAGTTGTGTTCGCCGACGGCAACGACGCGCACGTAAGCGCTGCCGCTGGTCACATAGCTGCCGGACATCACTTTATCGCCCGGTTCTTTGTGAATGCGGTCGGCTTCGCCTGTCAACAACGATTCGTCGAGCTCAACGCCGGACGTCTTTACAATGACGCTGTCGGCGCAGATCTGCTCTCCGGCTGCAATAATCATAATATCGTCTAAGACGACCTCGTGTTGTTCGATACTGACAGGCGAAGAATCACGGACGACGCGGACTTTGGCCTTAGCCAGGATAGAAAGCTTGTCCAGCGTTTTTTTGGCCCGGACTTCTTGAATAATCCCCATTGCGGTATTACAGATTGCAACACCAAAAAACAAGGTGTTTTCGATATGGCCCACGGCGATGATGATAATGGCAAGAACGACGTTAATCAGGTTGAACAGCGTAAAGGTGTTGTGAAAAACAATTTTTTTCACGGATGGCGTAATGCCTTCCGGCTGCGTGTTGACGGCGCCGGCTTCTATGCGCGCGCTTACCTCAGCGGCAGTCAGGCCGGTGGCTGCTGCTGTTTCAACCCTTTTAATCGGTTTGATTTTTTTTAATGGAGCGGTTTCTTTTTTTCGCTTTGACATATGTCGTAACCTTTACATTAGAAAATTGGAAACTTTATACATAGTATAGCTTGAAAAAATTAAAAAACAATAAGGATTCTACACATATTGATTAAAAATCAATGAAAATCATAAAAACATCTTATAGTAATAATACTTATTATTGTTATTATAGATTGCTTTAAAGTATAATAACGCAGTCATAGAAAGCATCGAAACGTCTCTTTTCATTCTGCCGAAGTGTCGAATGCATGTAATGATGCGCCGGGATTGTTTTTTTATGCAGAGTGTAAATAAAGCCTTGAAAAAGGCAGTGAAAACGAAACTTGGCCGAAAAAAGTACGGCGTAAATAGAAAAAGCCGTAACTGTTTTTTTAACTATTGTGAAACAGGCTGTTTGCGCGTATAATTAAGACCATATTGTGAAGGAGTGTAAAATTTATGAATATTATACGTACAAAAGCGGTAGAACTGTCGACGATTCAGGCTATCGCGTATAAACAGAAACTGGCTTCCGGTGGGGCGGGTGTGAAGCTGATCCGTCTGGATCAGGACGCAACGGCGGTTGCCACTATCGATAAAAGGACGGGAGAGGCTGTTCCTTACGGTGCAGTAGACGATAAATTATTTCCATACGAAGCGTTTAGCGAGGCGATTGAGCTGTTAAATGGGATGCCTTATGCGGCACGGGGCAAGATTGCTTTACAGAGAGCTGAGGTCGTCGATGTTATCGACGTGGTGGAAGGCGACGATGAAGAAAAAATCGATATGGTAGACAGCGAGGAGTATGCAGCTATCGTCGAGCGCTACAGCGATGAAAAAGGGAAGCTGAATTACCGGTTGATGAACAAAGACTTTATTCAATTTGCCTCAAAGAGCAAAACCGTTGCTGAGATGGTCGCGGCGGGGGCGGATGTAGAGGATATTCTGTTGTTCATCATCAAGAGCAGAGCGACCTACATTGCAGGCAAAAAGGAAAGTTTGGACGATGTATATGTTGCAGCGTTGATGGAAACGCTGGATGAAATCGATCCGCGCGGCGCGTTTAAGGAGTTAAGGGCACATTTAATTCGGATGTTGCGATGAGAAAGGCTGCCTGCGGGCAGCTTTTTTTTCTTCAAAGGTGCCTGTTGGTAAACGATGTGCGTAAAGGGGAATCGATTTGAATGCTTGACACAGTGCAACGTTAAAAGGTATATTTTTTTCATAAGGAGAAGGAATAAAATGGCTAAAATTTTAACAGAGCGGTTAATTTTGCGCCCATTTCGGCGTGCAGACGCACCGGACGTGTTTGCCTATGCGAAAGAAGCGGATGTTGGGCCGAATGCCGGCTGGAAGCCGCATGAGGATATTATCGAGACGAAGCAGATTATGGAGGAAGTCTTTTTAAATAAAGACGATATCTGGGCGATCGAGTTGAAGGAGGAGCGCAAAGTCATCGGCTCCGTCGGACTTATTGCGGATATGAAGAGGCAGAATGAAAAAGTACGTATGCTCGGCTATGCAATCGGCAAGCCGTATTGGGGACTGGGTATTATGACGGAAGTCTGCCAGGCGGTATTGCAATATGGATTTTCAAAACTGGAGCTTATGATGATATCGGCTTATGTCTATCCTTTTAACGAACGCTCAAAGCGTGTGCTTGAAAAGTTGGGATTTGTCTATGAGGGCACTTTGCGCGAAGCGGAAGAGATTTACTCCGGCGCAGTATATGACAACGAGTGTTATTCAATTGCGCGGGAAGAATATTTGGCGCAAGGCACAAAATGATGAAGAAGGTTGAGATTTTCAATTGATTATTAAGGTTTTAATCGGTGTTACAATCGTTTTATTAGTTGCATACATCATTTATCTGGGACGTGATTTGTATCAGCACAGATCGATGATTTTTAAAGAGAATGGAAATTTCTTTCTGCAGGGGCTGTTTGCGCTGTTCGTACAGTTCTGCGCCGTGCTCGGTTTTTCAGACTTTGCGCTGAATACGCCGGTCTACCGCGCGACAAAATGGGTCGACGATGCGCGGCTGCCGGGTACGTTGATTGTCGGCTGCGGGGTGCCGGCGATTCTGATTGCCATTATTTATATTTCCAACGTCGCGGTGGAGCCGCTTTCGTTAATCCTTTGTATTGCCGTGCAATTGCTGGGCACAACAGTCGGCGTGCGTTTTGTCACCCGCCTTCCGGCAGAGAAGATCAGGCTCGTGATGGGTGGGGCGATCGCATTATCCGCCGTGTTTGTATTCCTGAAATTGATCGGCGTTTTAGGCGGACAGGGCGGTACGTTGATCGGCTTCTCGGCCAAACAGCTTTTTATCGTCCTGCCGGCAATCTTCATCCTTTCGGCGTTGACGATGGTGGGGTTTGGTATGAAAGCGCCAAGCATCGCATTGTTTTTAACATTGGGCCTGGATGCGCGTACGGCACTGCTCATCGTGTTGAGCTGCTGTGCGATCGGTACGACGAACGGGGCGTTTCGCTATATCAAGTCCGGCCGGTTTCAGCGTAAGGTCGTTCTGGCTTCGTCTATTTTTGGCGTTATCGGCGTCGTCATCGGTTCGTTCTTTGTACAGGCATTGAATGTCGATGTGCTGCAATGGATTATTTTAGCACTGCTGGTCTATACGGCGATATCGATGTTGAAGCCGAAAAAGAAATCCGATCAGGTGAGCGAGGGGTAATGGATGGTTCAAAAGATTTTGCTGCTCGGGGATGCGCGGCTTTATGAGCAGAGTGTGCCGGTTGAACGTAAGGAGTTGCCTGCTTTAAAGCAGGCAGTAGTCGATTTGCACGATACGCTGCTCGATTACCGGCGTACTTACGGGATGGGGCGTGCGATTGCAGCGCCGCAGATTGGTGTATTTAAAAGGTTGATTTATTTATATATTGATGAGCCGATTGTCTTTATCAATCCGGTATTGACCATTTTGGATGAGGAGAAAGTGCGCATTCGCGACGATTGTATGTCGTTTCCGAATCTGCTGGTGGATGTGTGGCGGTATAAGGCTGTGCGGCTGGACTATCGGGATCTTGAATTTGAAGATTGTAGTATAACGTTTGCGGATGATCTGGCGGAGCTGTTACAGCACGAATACGATCATTTGGATGGGATATTGGCGACGATGCGCGCGATAGATCCGTATGCATTTCATTATAAACAATAACGAAAAAAGAGGCCTGAGCCTCTTTTTTCGTTAGGAAGATTCGATCGATAGAATTCCGAAATTCTGAACATGCTGTTTTGAATGTTGAGTACGTTAACTTAAACGAACTGCTGTCAGGCTTGCGCCCGTTCCGCCTTGGAGTGTTGCCGGGCCTAACAGGCCGAACAATTGCAGCTGGAGTGTATCGCCTGCTGCCAGATTTGTAATCATCGTTACCGAGAAGTGGTCGGTGGCAACGCTCGGGGCAAAAACAGACCCTGCCAGTGGGGCGCCGCTTCGCAGGAGTTGTGAGGACATAAGCAACGCAGCTGTCGTACTGATTGAATATGAAATTAGATATGTTCCTGCTCGTTGAGCGGTAAAAACCTGGTTCGTAACGTCTACGGTAAAGTTATTCAATGCCTGGTTGTTTGGCAAGGGCACCGGTGTTCCGTCGAGGACGACGGCAATTGTCCCGCCCGTCGTGTTTAAAGCACTTAAGTTAGTTGCAGTAGTCGTCGGGCAGAGCGGCATCGGTGGCATTGGCGGACAAGGCGGCATCGGTGGCATCGGCGGACAAGGCGGCACTGGCGGCCTTGGCGGGCACGGTGGCATCGGTGGCCTTGGTGGGCACGGTGGCTCCGGCATTGGCGGACAAGGCGGTTGTGGCCTTGGCGGGCATGGTGGTTCCGGACTTGGTGGACAGGGAGGAGCTGGCCTTCCGCAATCGCAACCGCAATCGCAATCGTTTCGATAGCTGGCAGGGCGCCTCCTTCTTCCTTCGTAATCGTAATCTCCTAAGTCACCTAAATAAAATTTCACAGCCAATTTGAATCACCTTTATTAAAATTTTAATACAGATACCTCTTTATCTTCTGCGTAAAGCCTCACGGAAAATAAATTTCTCCATACAATATAATGATATGTTCGGAAAATATTGTTGTTACTACGGGGGGATTTCGTGATTACCATCAGTTTGTGTATGATCGTCAAAAATGAAGAAGATGTCATCGGACGCTGCCTTGAGAGTATCCGGGATGTAGTGGAGGAGATTATTATCGTCGATACCGGATCGACGGACAGAACGAAGGAAATTGCGCAGGGCTACGGTGCAAAAGTTTATGAGTTTGAGTGGATCGATGATTTTGCGGCTGCGAGGAACTATTCATTCTCGTTTGCAACGATGGATTACATCATGTGGCTGGATGCGGATGATATTATCACGAAAGAGGAAAAAGAGAAGCTTATCGCGCTGAAAAAGACATTGTCTGAGACGGTTGACATCGTGATGATGCAGTATCATACAGGTTTTGATGAGAATGGCAGGGCGACGTTTACTTATCACCGAGAACGGCTTTTAAAACGTGAGCGGGGGTTTTTGTGGCAGGGCGCCATTCACGAAGTCATTACGCCTGCCGGCGAAATTTTTTATGCGGACTTGGCGATTGAGCATCGGAAGTTAAAAGCTGCCGATCCGGACCGTAATATTCGCATTTTTGAAAAGATGCGCGAAAACGGCGTCTTGTTTACGCCGCGC
>CALGIV010000039.1 GCA_937914785.1 uncultured Eubacteriaceae bacterium
CTACGCCATCGGCCAATGTACGCCGGGCGTCATCGCCGTCAACACCGCAACCTTTGTCGGCGAGAAGGAAAGAGGCATCCCGGGCGCTATCTTTGCAACGCTTGGCGTCGTCTTTCCGTCATTGATTATCATTATGATCATTATGGCCTTCGTCACAAACTTTGCCGACCTGCCGGCTGTACAAAACGCCTTTGCCGGCGTACGTGCCGCCGTCTGCGTCTTAATCTTCAATGCCGTAAACAAACTGCGCAAAAGCGCAATTGTCGACACCCCCACTCTGCTGATCTTCCTCATCGTCTTCGCCGGCGCAGCGCTGACGAATATCACCCCCGTCCTGTTCGTCCTGCTCGCAGGATTTGCCGGCGCAATTATCAAAGCATTGGAGGCAAAAAAATCATGATCTACTGGCAGCTTTTTTATGAATTTTTCAAAGTCGGCCTGTTCTCTATCGGCGGCGGTATGGCCACCTTCCCGTTCTTATCTGCGCTGGCTGATAAAACCGGATGGTTCACACAAGCCCAGCTCGCCGATATGATCGCCATTTCCGAATCTACTCCGGGCCCGGTCGGCGTCAATATGGCCTCGGGCGTCGGCTATACGACCGGCGGCATCCTCGGCTCCGTCTGCGCTACTGTCGGCCTGATTACGCCGTCTGTCATCGTCATTTTAATCATCGCACGCTTTTTAAAATCGTTTCGCGAAAACAAACACGTCAACAACGTTTTTTATGGCCTGCGCCCGGCTTCAACCGGCCTGATCGCCGCCGCGGGGCTGTCTGTCGTGATACTGTCGCTTTTCAACATCGATCTGTACCGCGCGAGCGGACGCTTAATCGATGTGTTTAACTTCAAAGCGATCATTTTGGCTGCCGTTATCTACATCCTGTCCAACCATATTAAGCCGACGAAGAAGCTGCACCCCATCGTCTTTATCCTGTTTTCCGCCGCCGTCGGCATCCTCTTCCAGTTTGCAGGTGTGTCATGAATATCCGGCAGCTGCAATACTTCCTCGCCATCGCCGAGAGCGGTACGATTACCGCCGCGGCAAACAAGCTCGGCATTTCACAGCCGCCTTTGAGCATGCAGCTGAAGGCGCTTGAAAATGAACTAGGTGTAAAACTCGTTGAGCGCGGCGCACGCAGCACTACGCTGACTGAAGCCGGTAAACTATTCTATAACCGCGCCGCTCTTATCGTCTCGCTTGCCGACAAGACCCGCGAAGAGCTCGTCGGATACACGGAAGGGCAAAGCACCACCCTGCGTCTGGGCACGATTTCCTCCAGCGGCGTTATGCTGCTGGGAAAACGCCTGCAACACTTTGCGCGCCAGTACCCCTCCGTCTCATTCGAGGTGTTTGAAGGCAACACGTATGAACTGCTGGAAAAGCTTCAGGACAACGTACTCGACGTCGCCGTCATCCGCACACCGTTTCAACCCGAAGGGCTGAGCCTGACTTATCTTGAAGAGGAGCCGATGATCGCCGTCGGCAAAGAAACCTTCTTTCCCGCCAACACCGACACCTTAACTTTAAATGACCTAAAAGGTGCGCCGCTGATCTTTTACCGCAGAATGGAGCACTTGATTACCGCAGCTTTCCAGGCACAAAATATCGAGCCCTGTACATTCTGTATCAACGACGACGCCCGCACTTCGATTATGTGGGCCGGCACCGGTCTCGGCGTCGCGCTCGTGCCACAGTCCATCTTTTCCGCTTTTGCCACGATGCCGGTTGCCTGCCGCACCATCAACTGCCCCTCCCTCATCACCCGCATCGCCATCGCAACGAAAAAAGACGCTTGTCACACAAGCGTCCTCAACGACTTCATTCGGGCATTTGCCCAAAATATTTAATATTGTTGTTGCTTCTTCCTTCTAACCAACACGATGATAACCCCCGCGATAATAATCGCGGCGCCGGCACAGCATGCGATGATGATCGCCGGTGTAATCTGCGACAACTTTGTCGGCTCATAGCGAAATTCCATCTCCTGCCCGTCAAACGTCTTCGCCTTGATATAAAGGGCAATCTCTTTATCTTCACTATAGTCCTGATCTTCAAGGCTGATAACCTGCTTATCGCCCAGCTGCAGCATCGTGATCGACTCATCCAACACTTCATCCGTCCGCTCATCCAAAAGCTGTACCGAAGCAAATTCTGCATTTCCGTCATTAATCACTACGGCATCAAACGATGTCTGTGCTTTTTTCGACGCATCGATATTCTCAATCTCCAAATAAATGCTGGGTTCCTCTTTGATCTCAACTTCAAACGCCTGCTTATCCAATCTGAAAGATTGTTCCGTATTGCTGCCGTCTGCTAAAACCAATGTCACCGACGGCTCACTTTCGAATGTCTTGGTAAACTTCCCTTCAGCCGTCACCTCAAAACTTTCCCCGATACCCACTTTTGCAACAGTATGAATCTCGCCTAATATGCCGTCGCTGATCACAACGTTCGTCAGTTCATATTCTGAGATGTTTTCGAACGTGTAATGGACTTTTGCCTCCGTATAAAACGGCAGCTTCTCCGTATCGATCGTTCGCTCAACTTTCAGCGAAGGCTCTACCGACGTAATCAACAACTCCGCCGTCGTCTTAAATGGCGTGTTGCTGTCGGCCACGTGAGAATAGACCGCATATGAATATCGCCTGTCCGGCTCTACCGTCATACGGTAAGTCTGCGTCTTGATCTCGTCGACTGAAACCCCGCCCAAGTCAAACAGCGGCGTCTCGGAGACCTGCCCATTTTCATCCACCATATAGATAAATGCCATAATAACTTCGTAGCTTGTTTTGTTTTCATATGTAAACGTGATGTCCAGCTCTTCCGAACTTTTAATATAGTTCACCGGGGAAGTGATGTTCAATTCCAGGCGCGGCTCTTCCTGGGCATCGATAATCTTCCCGCTTGCCTTCACATCGGGCTTTTCTACCTTCACCGTCTGCCCCGTCAACAAATCCTGATATTCTATAATAATATAAGAATTGACATTTCCGGCCGGAAGCGATAACTTCTTTTGAAAGCGGCCCGTCTCCCCCTGCTTTAAGTCTCCTACTTCCGTCAAAAGCCCATACACGGAATCCGACACTTTTACACTGCCGACCTTGATGCCCTGTGTTAACGTGATCTGACCGCCGAAATACAGCGGGAAATCACTGACGCCAACCGGATTGGCATCCGTCGTATACGTCACATTAAATGCCGGGTTATATAAAGATGCTTTCACAGAACCGGACGCAGCGTCTTCCCATTGATTGTCCACTCTGTACGACAGGCGATATTCATAAGTTACACTGTCGCCGTAATTCGCATTAATCGTAATGCTTGAGCCGTTCACCTTCTTCGAACTGCCCGGCGCCATCGATACATTCAATGTATGCCAGTCGGAAATCACGCTGCCCGAGCTTGAAACAATTCGCTCATACACAGCCATTTCAAGCTGACCCTTACGCGTCGAATTGTTCGACACATTATATTCGACGGAAACTACACTGCCCGGGCTCACGGCGAAGCCATCCCCCAGCTCGCCTCCTTTGCCGCTTACGACATTAAAAGCCGTCGTCATCGATAACTCAACTTTACCCTTGTCTTCTTCACCGCCATTCGTCACAGGCGCTGCAGCAACGCCCGCTAAACAAAGGATTAGTATCAATGCGAATACAACCATTGTTCTTTTTAATTTTTTCATCAATAATCCCTCTCTCTTTAAACATTGAGATACTACCATTATAAAGAAAATATTAAAAAAAACAATAAAAAAAGACAGCAAGCTGTCTTTTTGTGCTTTACCGCTTTATCTTTCTTCCGGCGGGAAGAAGGGCGGGAATGGCGTTGCATCGCTGTCTAAGAACAATTCACAGAAATTAATGTCACATGGAATCTCGTCGCATTCCGGCGGAATATCACAGAATCCATAAGTATTTACTTTCATCTGTACATCGCTGACGGCTTTTATGATCATAAAGATACCGATGCTCAATTCTATCTCATTACAAGTGATATTGATCGTGCCACATCTGCCCTGCTCACAATAGCTTTCAACAAACGGATAGAACCTGCCCTGCCTTACAAATTCGGCCGGTGCATAAACAGCCACTTCAACCGGGAAACGGATTTTATTATCTGTCTGCACAACGCCGTCTACTACCAGCCTTGCCGGCAGGCGGTATTCCGCTTTATCGCGGCAGTGTTTTACAACGACATAGATCGGAACGGCTGCAACGAATTTCATCATCGCATAGTTTTCGTTGATTTCCCTGAATGTCGGATGTTTACCCCATTGCTCCACTTCTGCAGCCCCATATTCCACTCTTATAAAAGTGTAATCCGACGGGCACCCTGATGGAAAATCTACACAAAACAACATCCTTTCCAAACATTCTCGTTTGGAACATTCGTCATAAACCTTTCTGACTATTAAGCGGTCGTAATCTCTGCACCTATTTATTTCAGCTCTTTCGTCCAATGTCATTTCCTCCTTTTATAATCTCTACTGCCATTATATTAACGTTCCAATTTTGTGTGAAATATTTTGCTGCAAACAATTTTAGATCTATTTCACAGCAAAGAAAAAGCAAGTTTTCCATTTTACTCTAAAACTCTATTTTCTCAAAACCAAACAAGCAGCAAAATAAATTAATCCGCTGACAATACAATCTTTTTATACCTTCAAAAGAATACC
>CALGIV010000040.1 GCA_937914785.1 uncultured Eubacteriaceae bacterium
GGAAAAGCCACAACCGAACAGCGCAGATAGCCCTTACGATAACCTTCGGCCACACCCTGATTAACCGCTTCATACAGGCTGTCCCCTTCAAAGGCAATCTGCTGCCCGATTTCCAGGAAGACAACTACCATGCCCGTATCCTGACACAGCGGCACCTGCCGCTCGATCGCATACGCATTGTTCTCAATCAGAATATCCAAAATTTCTGCTGCACGCCGGCTGTCTTCCCTTGTGGCACAAAGACGCATATGCTCAATATATTTTTCATCAATCGAAGTATTGGCTTCTATGCACAACTGTTGAACCTGTGCTTTTATTTCATCTGTATGAATGGTACGCATAAGACCTCCTCTAATTGGTTTTATTATAACAGAAAAAAGGGTTTACCGTTCTTTTTCTTTGAAATATTTCCATTCTATGCTATAATGTTTCAGTATCCGATTTTGTGAAAGTAACTAAAGGTATATCCATGAATTCTTATCATAGATCTTACGTGAATAAGGCAAAACTTGTGCTGTCGATCATCTTTCTCGTCATCTTTATTTTTGGTTGCGTCGGTGTCTATTTTTTAAATCCGGCCTATCATAACATGCGGGAAGTCTATTTTTACGATTTAAATAACAACAGGATGATCGGCCGCTACGTAAAGGGAGAAAGCAATGCCGGCGTTTTGCTGGTCTGTGATAAAGGCATGAATATGGCTTACTATATGAATATGGCTTCCGCGCTGAGCCAGCAGGGCTACTCCGTGATGATCTTCGACCTGCCCGGCCAGGGGCGCTCTCAGGGAAGCTATACCACGACCTTTTATGAAGACAACACGTCTGCTATGCAGGTCTTTTCGGCTATGCTCGCATTTTCACAGCTGTGCCGCTTAAGCAGTGGCTCTATTCATGTCGTCGGCCACGGCTACGGTGCGCGCTCTGTTTTGCAGGCCGTCTCCATCGGCTATATGAAAGAACAGGAAGATTTGCCGAGCAGTCTGCCGGGCAGCCTTACGCTGATCAACCCTGAAATTAAATTTACGGATTCTGTACTCGCACGACTGCCGGTATTTGTCAACGACCGGGAACTTCCCTGGGTTGAAGAATTAGAACAAACTGTCACAAATCTTGATATCTTGCTGATATCGAAGAATACACAGGACATCCATACGCAGTCTTTAGCCGACGTTTTAAACACTAATAACCGTATCACGACAATTTCACAGAATCGGCCGATTACGCAATATGCACCGCTGTCCACGTCGATTATTAATGAAACGGCAAACTATCTCAACAACCTCAATGATATGACAACCGTCGAGATAACGCGATTGAGTACATTTCATAATATTATTTTGGCCGTCGTAGTTCTTTGCGCGTTTTTATGCCTTTTCTTCGCCTACAGCGCCTACAAACGGCCGCTCGGCGACTTTGAGCAATACACACAAAAACTGGATTTGAAGTTTTATTTATACAAACTGCTGTTCTGGATTCCGGCGGCCGCCATCGGATTGACCTTGTTTCTTTCAATCTATTTCCTGCCGCCCGCTTATCCCGCACTGAGCGCTTTTATCTCCTTTATGTTCGGCTCATACGGCATTACGATGCTGTTTGTATATAAATACACGAACTTCGCCGACGATGCGGGCGCGAACATGTTTCAGGACAAGACGCGCACAACCTGGCTTGCCGCCCTGATCATCTCGACCGCAGCGTTCTTTATATTAAAAGCCATCGGCGGTCTTGGCTTGTATTATATGTTCGCTTTCTCCCAACGGTGGCTCTGGCTCATCATACTGGGGATTATAAACAGCCAGAGCCACCG
>CALGIV010000041.1 GCA_937914785.1 uncultured Eubacteriaceae bacterium
CGCCCTGTACGGCAATTTTCTTGCCTTCAAGGTCTGCTAAAGAAGCAATGCCATCCTCCGCACGAACGACCATCGCCATATTATTGTCCATATAGGGCATAGAAAGCGTGTACGCTTCACGTCTTTCATCGGTAATGGAAAAACCGTTCCAGATCAGGTCGATATTTTTCGTATTCAACTCCTGGTCTTTTGCATTCCAGTCGATTGGCTGCAATACGAGTTCAACTTCCAGGCGCGACGCTACTTCTGTCGCCACGTCGATATCGAAACCGACGATGTTGTTATCCTCATCGCGAAAACCCATCGGCGGGAATGAATCATCCAATCCCATCACAAGCTTTCCTTTTTCGACGATGTAATCCCAGGATGTATCCTCTCCACCCGCATTATTGCCACCGCCGCCACTGCCTTGTCCACAACCCGCCAACAGACCAACTGCCAGCAGAAGAACCAGCAACAGGCAAACTACTCTTTTTTTCATAAATAATAACCTCTCCTTTGTTAAGATCATTCAGACATCCTCTATTTTAATTATTTACCGACAATAAATCAAGTTCTTTTTCCGGCCGCAATCAAAAACAGGGGGTATACGAAGGCCTTCTTTACAGGTTTCTATAGAAAAATATGGGTTTTTATGTTATATTGATAGAAGTGTAAAAGGAGGACTTTTTTGTGAAAATTACTTATTTGTTTCAAAGCGGCATCGCCATTGAATTTGTTGATTTTGTCATTTTCATCGATATAATCACGCCACCTACAATCGCTCCGGCAGGCAGACGCACTTATATTTTAGCCTCTCACGCTCATCAGGATCACTATGCCAAAGCACTGTTGACCAGCAGGATATTCCAACAGGCAACGTTTATCCTTTCCGACGACATCGATGACTTGTTTGAAGCTGAGCATATACTTTCTGTCAGCGAAGGCAATGAGTACGAGCTGGCTGATTTTAAACTGAAGACTTTCGGCTCTACCGATCGCGGTGTATCCTTTTATATTCGTACGGCAGAGACAACTTTTTTCCATTCGGGCGACTTAAACTGGTGGCATTGGGAAAACAGCGATCAGGAAAGCCAGCTTCAGGAGGAAAAGGATTATAAGATGCACCTTGAACAGTTGAAAGACTGGCCCGTCGACATCGCGTTCGTGCCTGCAGACCCACGTCTTGGCTACGCGTATGATTACGCTGTAAAATACTTTATCGAAACCATTGCGCCAAAGGTGTTGATCCCGATGCATTTCTGGGACGATTTTCTTACAAGCGAGCGGTTAAAAAAAGAACTGCACCCTGCCAAAACCGAAATTTGCCTTGTACCAAATAGAAATACCCTCATTTATCAGGCTTAAGGAGACTGTTTATGGCTTATCAGCGTTTTATCACCATTTATCAGGAAGGTTTCTTCCGTCAGCGTACCATTTTAGTAGACAGAGAAACCGGCGTACATTACTTTCACAGTTCTGTCGGCCCCAGCGGTGGGATGACCCCGCTTCTCGACGATCAGGGCAAGCCCGTAATCTCAAAAGCTGTTTTGTATAAATGATTCTTATTTCAAGATAAACATAAACACGCTCATTCAAAAGTGCAGCGATTAATCGCTGCACTTTTTACTATAACATTTGCATTGTGTCTTAATTGGCCCTCATAGAGGATATCCTGTTGACGAGCTGCAGATTGACTGTGTACGTAACATCTTGCCGGTTTGCGCCTGTGATAAATAACACCATCATCAGAGCTGAACTTGCAAAACAATTCCTGCTCAATCAGCTCTGCTGCCTTAATTTCAAACCGTCATCAGTGGCTTTTCTCTTTATTTCGGCCTTTCTTTCAATTTATTTATACATATAAAGGAAATGTATCAATAATGCTGAAGTAAAATTGTGAAAAATTTATCATTTTTTCTTGATTTTTTATTTTAAAAGCGTATAATATGATTGACAACAATTTAACAAACAAAGAGAAGTGCAGCGTGATCCTTTTCTTAACAAACAATCTGCTCAATTGTTTGGTTATGACTTAAGCCATTAAACTGATTCTCGCTCACGTCATAAAACGTCCTCTGAAATTTTGCGGCGGAAGTTTTCTCCATGCGGAAGTTTTCTCCATACTGCCAGGAGAAATACAAAGACTATGTTCGATCTCATTGCTGCCTTCTCACTTGTTATTTTTCCTAAAACACTTCCGCCGCATTATAACTTAAATATTTTATATCTCAACAACGAAGACACTTTTTTAACCTTATATTTTTTAGATAACAAGATGCCTGAACATCAAAACAGGCTTTTTTTATTACCTGATATCAATCTGTTTTAAGAAGGCAGCGATGCTCTTCGTGATGCTGTTTAAAAACATTATTTTGTCTCTCCTCCACACCTGTGCGCGCCACAACTGTGGCCCCCTTCACCGTGGGAATGTCCGCCGTGATGATCGCATTGTGCCTGCGGGTCAAAATTCAGTCTATCGGCCAGAAAATCTGCAACTGCCTGATCGGCCTCACCGCGCACACCCGCATACAATTGAATGCCCGCTTCTGCCAAAGCGCGTTTGGCATCGCCGCCGATACCACCGCAAATTAAAACATCCACCTGGCCATTCTTCAAAATATGTGCCAGCGCACCGTGGCCTTCTCCATTGGTGTTTACAATGGAAGCAACCTGCACCGCCCCATTTTCTGCGTCATACACTTTAAACCGTTCGGTATGGCCAAAATGCTGGAATACTTCTCCGTTTTCATATGTTACTGCTATTCTCATCATTCTTCTCCTTTATTTATAAGTAACTGAACAAGCGCATCCAAACTATCGTTTTCAAACAATTCGATACATCCTTTGTCCGTAGCGGACGATAATCTGGGATCAATCGGTATTTTGCACACCAGATTGATGTTATGCTGCATCGCGATGTCTTCAATATGGCTCTCTCCAAAAATAGTATGCTTTCCGCCGCAATCAGGGCATATAAAATAACTCATATTTTCGACCAGGCCGAGGATGGGGATCTGCATCATTTCTGCCATATTGACTGCTTTTTCCACGATCATATTCACGAGCTCCTGCGGGGAGGCTACGATGACTATGCCGTCCAGCGGAATCGACTGAAACACGGTCAGTGGTACATCGCCCGTACCGGGCGGCAGATCTACAAAGAGATAGTCTACTTCACCCCAGATGACGTCTGTCCAGAACTGTTTGACGACGCCTGCGATGACCGGGCCGCGCCATATCAACGGATCGGTCTCGTTTTCCAAAAGCAGATTGCTGGACATAATCCGAATGCCCGTCTTGCTCTTGACCGGAAAAATGCCCATCTCGCTGTTAGAGGCCTTCTCTTTGATGCCAAATGCTTTCGGCACGGACGGCCCCGTAACATCCGCATCTAAAATTGCCGTCGAAACGCCGGCACGCTGCATTGAAACCGCGAGCATCGCCGTCACCAGCGTTTTTCCTACGCCCCCTTTGCCGCTGACAACGCCGATTGTCTTTTTAATGTCGGACAACTCATGCGGCTTTTCTAAAAACTCGGAAGGCTCTCTTTCCGAACAATCTTCATTACACTCGGAACATTGATTATTACATGCTTCACTCACTTTCGTTCTCCTCCTTCTCAAGCAAGTTATGCCCTGACGGAGCTTTGCGGCGCGGACAGTGGCCGTGACCGCAGGAACTATTCGGATGCTTGCACAGTTCGACATCACCGCCGTCAATCTTCAATCGACGGCCATATACGATACAGGCTGCCACCTTTTTTCTGGCATCTGCATAAATGGCCTGCACCGTCGTTCTGGCAACGTGCATCTTTTCCGCGCACTGTTCCTGTGTCAGACCCTCAAGATCGATTAAGCGGAGCGTCTCGTATTCATCCACTGTCATGATGACTTCGCTGCCGCAGCAGGGCTCCTGCGGGCCAAAATCGGCGCAATGCGGCAAGGAACATACTTTTCTGTATTTTCTGGGTCTTGGCACGACTTTACCCTCCACCAATTTATGACATATGTCAATTATAAAAGTGTTATCGACATATGTCAATATAAAAATTCTCTTTTTTATATTTTTTTCAATGCAACAATTCTAATAAAATAAAAAAAGCCCTCTGCCGAGGGCTGCACCAAAATAGTCAACTCTTTTGATAAAAATATTTGCGCAGCAGATGCAGATAACACTCGAATTCTTCGATCCCTGCCTCCAGATGAAGCTGCCCGCTCTTTTTCAGCTTCGCCAATTGGCCTTCCGCACACCACAATGTGATATTAAGTACCATTTGACAATCGATATCTTCGGCAAATTGCGCATAATCCAAATCGATCAAAAGGGTGCTCAACCCTTTGCCGCGGTTTTCTTCAATCAGGCTATCGAGCGCGTCGACAACCTCGCCGTCCCGTTCAAAATTGGCACTTGAAAGAAAATCAAACAGATCGACATAGCGGCGCATAATCGATATTTTAATCCATTGGTATAAGCGTATCCTTGCAAAGAAATCGCGTTCACCTGCAACCGCATATGCAGCAATGACTTCGTTGACCACCTTGTTGCAATATTCATAAAGATATAGATACAACATTTTCTTGCTGCCAAAATAGTGAAACAGCAACGATTTTGAGACTTTAGCAGAGCCCGCAATATCACTCATCGAAGCCTTGTGATAGCCATACCGCGCAAAATGATACAGCGCCGCGTTTAAAATAGCATCCCGTTTGCCACTTGGCAGTGCCAAAAATTTTTCCATTTTTTCCCCCGTTACATAATTGACCTTTTCGGTCAACATCAAACCCATTATTCTTAACCAATTCGGTCTAACACTCTTTGTTGGGACGTCGTTTTATCCGATTTCTATCACACTATTTGTCCTGTATGTTAAAATGTAACCTAATTTCTGTAAAAATTGATCAGGCACCCTGCCAAAATAATCTGCCGCTCATCTTCCGACAGATCAGGGACGCTTAAGCTAATCTGCTCAGCCTTCCCCGCGCGAATCAGCCAGGCGCTTACTTCCTCCACACCGCTTTCTATCGTCTGCCGCACATCTTTTAACAGAATCCAGTCGCCTGTTTTAAAGCATGGCTCCTCTTGAAAGATTAAAGGCAACATCCCCCAGTTAATCAGGTTGGAACGGTAGCGTTTTGTCGCATATTCATACGCAATATTCGCCCCGCCGCCCAATACCTTTTGCGAAGAAGCCGCTTGTTCGCGCGCGCTGCCGTCACCAGGGCGGCGCGCATAAATCGCGCTGGCCAACGCTGTTTTCGCAATGCGCGCTTCATCAAAGCCGAACTCCGCGCGTAACAATCGCTCAAGCGACAATAACTTTTCATTCGCCCGGCTTTCTTTATGTGCTTCCTGCAAAGACTGAACTTCTTTTGCACGGCCGACGTAGCCGGGGTCTTTGCGCGACAGTGTAAACTCGGCCAGACGCATTGGATTTGAACGGTAAGAAGCCGCCTCGCCGGACGGGATTAATTCATCCGTCGTCGTCACCGCATCGTCGATCACGCTGACAATCTGCAGTAATACATCATCGGCCAACGCGTCGAACGCCGGCCAGGGTGCAATATTCGGCCCAAATTGAAGGGCTTCTTCCGGCTGCGCACACTGCCATCCATCGTAGACGCGCCCCTGATAAATCCTTTTGTCAAAGCGGTATTCCGGCACGGTAAAGTCTATATCAATCTCATCTGCTCCGGTTAATATTCCGCCGTTTAACGCCGTGGCCGCAATGCTGCGCGCATCCATCAGTGCAACGGAGGCGATTTGCCCTTCACCCGGCTTGCTGCCCTCGCGGTTCGGAAAGTTCCGCGTCGTGTGGCGAATGGACAGCGCACCGTTTGCCGGCACGTCCCCCGCGCCGAAACACGGGCCGCAAAACGCCGTCTTGATGATCGCGCCCGACAGCAGTAAAGAAGAAAACGCGCCGCTTTGAACGACCTGCTCCATTACCGGCTGGCTCGAAGGATAGACGCTTAACGAGAAGGCGCCGTCGCCCGTGTTATGGCCTTTCAGCACCTGCGCTGCATAAAGAATATTTTCATACATACCGCCGGCACACCCTGCGATAATGCCCTGTGAGGTTTGAATCCCGTTCGGCGTGATCTTGTCGCGCAGGCTAAAGTTTTCAATCCCTTCAAGCACTTGCGCGGCATTTTTTTCCACGAGGTGAAAGATATCTTCGGCATTTTCCTTAACTTGTTGAATGGTGTATACATTCGACGGGTGAAACGGCAGCGCGATACTCGGCCTGACCTGTGCAAGGTCGACAAAGAGGCAGCCGTCGTAGTAAGCGCCGTCCTGTGCTTTTAACTGCCGGTAATCCCCTTTACGGCCGTGCACATCCAGATAAGCCTGCACCTTTTCATCTGTCTCCCAGACAGAGCTTAAGCAGGTCGTCTCGGTCGTCATCACGTCGATGCCCATCCGGTATTCCACGCTGAGCGCTGCAACACCCGGGCCGGCAAACTCCATGACCTTATTCTTGACATAGCCGTTGTCGAACACCGCCTTAATCAGCGTCAGCGCGACGTCCTGCGGCCCGACGCCGTCTTTGACTTCGCCGTCGAGATAGACGAGCACCACCTTGGGATAATCGATATCGTACGTCTTGTTCAACAGCTGCTTGACGAGTTCCGGCCCGCCTTCTCCGACAGCCGCTGTACCGAGCGCGCCGTAACGCGTATGACTGTCGGAACCCAGGATCATCTTGCCGCAGCCCGCGTACTGCTCGCGCATATATTGATGGATGACGGCCTGATGCGCAGGCACGTAGATACCGCCGTACTTCCTTGCGGCCGACAGGCCGAAGACGTGGTCATCCTCGTTGATCGTCCCGCCGACAGCACACAGGCTGTTGTGACAGTTTGTCAGCACGTACGGCTTTTCAAACACTTTAAGCCCGCTCGCGCGCGCCGTCTGGATGATGCCGACGTATGTAATGTCGTGCGAGGCCAACGCGTCAAAACGGAGGTTTAGCTGCTGCATATTCCCGCTCTGATTGTGCGAAGCTAATATATCGTAAATAATGGTTTTCTTTCTGCCTTCTTCTTTATTTCCCTGAGCGTATTCTTTTTCGTCGACAATCCTGCCATCGATATAGTACACGCCCTTTTCGTATCGCTTCACCATAATTTCTCACACCTTTCTGATTTTCCCATTATATCAAAAAAAATAAAACAGTCCATATGTTTTTTCATATGGACTGCTGTGTATGCGCTAAAACAACCACGCGAGAGCCGAGAGAATATAGGCGCCGAGCAGCGCCAGAATCAGCACGACAATACCGACAATCAGTACGGTATTACGCCTTTGATTATTCCTCTTCATCTATAGACCGCTTAAACTCCTGACGATATAATCCGGTATCACGCTCCTGCCGCCATAGACGACCACATTACTTAAACTAAGCCCGCTGGCATATTTTTTCACCGACGCATCGACTTGCGTTTTGGAAACCAGCAAAATCGGCATCTTTTCCGTTGCCGAACGCACGGAGCCCGTCAGCGCATCGGCAAAGTCACCGCCATACGCCAACGAGATACTGCTCGCCTTGGGGTAATATTTGCCTGCGATCACAGCCGAAGTTTCATAGCGGTTGTCACCGGAGAGACGCTCGACACCGATGCCCATCGACTTAAGCTGGGTTTCAACTGCAGTAGAAATCACGCTCCGCCCGCCAACGATAACGACGTTCTTGATGCCGAATTCTTTCAGCAAATTCACCGTATGCGTATCCAGACTGTTCACACCGCTGAACAGAATAGGCCAGCCTTTCTCCGCCGCAACCGGAGAGATACTCAACGCATCCGCAAAGTTAATCCCGCTGGCGAGTACGGCCTTCCCCTCTGTGTTCTTGCCCATCTTTTTCGCGACCCGTGCAGCTGTTTCATAACGGTTGTCGCCGTCAATCCGCTCGGTCGTCAGCCCCAGCGCTTTCAGCGCGCTTTCCACCGACGGGCTCACAGCGCTCCGGCCGCCTAAAATAATGGCTTTTTTCGCACCCAGCCGCTTGATCTCGTTGACCGTGGCAGCCGGCAATTCATTCTTTGAGACGAGCAAAATCGGGCTGTTAAGCGCGATGGCCAGCGGGCCGCCCGCCAGGCCGTCGGGATAATC
>CALGIV010000042.1 GCA_937914785.1 uncultured Eubacteriaceae bacterium
ATATCAGGATCAAATTGCGGCGGTGAAGTTTTTGCAGGACGACCATGCCGGGATGCGGCAGAGGCTGACGCAATATTTCAAGTGCGAAATAAAGGACGAGCCTGTAGCGCTGCATAAGCTGCTGGATGAGTGTTTCAAACGCTATTTTGCAGGGGAGCAGGAACTGTTTGCTTTACCGATTTGCTACTGGGGCAGCCCGGTGGCAAAGGCTGTGCAGGAAGCGATGCGGAAGATTCATTACGGTGCGACGGCTACTTATACCGATGTGGCACGCCTGGCGAATTATCCGATTGCGGTGCGGGCCGTGGCCAGTGCCGTCGGGCAAAATCCTTTTGTCATCGTATCGCCCTGCCACCGCGTGATCAGAAAAGATGGCGGCATCGGTGGTTACAGCGCGCATGGCGGGCTTGACACGAAGCGAAAATTAATGCAGCTGGAGAAAATCCCCCTGAATAAATGATATAAAATCGCCTGATATTATTTTCACAAAAAATACCGGTCTGTTGTGAAATTCTTGACAAAATGTTTAAAATGAGGTATCTTATAAAAGATTATAGTGAAATCCACTGTTTCGAATTCAGGTAATTCGGCAAGTTTGCCGAATTTATATTTATACTAAAAAATGCAATTATATGCAGGTGAATAAATGATTTCAATTCAGGGTGTATACAAGAATTTTGGCCAAACTGAAGTTTTGAAAAATATCAATCTCGAGATATCGACGGGTGAAAAAGTGTTGATCATCGGCCCCAGCGGCTCGGGGAAGAGTACGTTGATTCGTTGTATTAACGGGCTGGAAAAGGTTACGAGCGGCAAGATTGTCGTCAACGGTAAAGACGTGACCGATAAGAAGAACAAACAGCATGAAATCAGCAAAGAGGTCGCGATGGTTTTCCAGAGCTTTAACCTCTATCCTCATAAAACGGTATTGCAGAATTTGACGTTGGCGCCGATTAAAGTATTGGGTGTGAAGAAGGAAGAGGCGGAAAGAACGGCTTATGAATATCTGGACCGCGTGGGAATGCGCGAAAAGGCGGACGCTTATCCGGCGCAGCTTTCCGGCGGACAGCAGCAGCGTGTAGCGATTGCGCGCGCGTTGAATATGCATCCTGAAATCTTGCTGTTCGATGAGCCGACGAGTGCGCTGGACCCGGAAATGATCCGCGAAGTGCTTGAAGTCATTATCGACTTGGCCAAGAGTAATAAGACACTTGTCGTCGTCTCGCATGAGATGGGCTTTGCCCGGCAGGCGGCTGACCGCGTCATTTTTATGGACGAGGGTGAAATCGTTGCAGTAGGCACGCCGACGGAAGTTTTTGACAACAGCACGAACGAGCGCGTGCTGGAATTTTTAAGTAAAATTTTATAATGATTTATAAAATTTAAAAAGAAAAGGAGTTAAAAAAGAGCAATGAAAATGAAAAAAACATTAATAGTCTTGATGCTCATTTCGATGGTGCTGATCGCGTTTGCCGGTTGTGGTTCTACGGGCGGCGGCAATGGTGGTGGCGATGGCGACTACATGCTTGACGTTTTAAGAGTAGGCTTTAAAAACGACGTTCCCGGATTTGGTTATTTAAATCCTGAAACAAATCAAATCGAAGGCTTTGAAGTCGATTTGGCCAAAGCGCTGGCAAAAGAATTGACCGGCAGCGAAGAGAACTACACGGCGACGGAAGTTAATGCGAACACGAGAGGGCCGATGTTGGATAATGGCGAACTGGATTGCATTATCGCAACGTTTACGATCCGACCGGACCGCTTGGAGCTTTATAATTTCTCCGATGTGTATTTCACTGACCACATTGGTCTGCTGGTGAAGAAAGATGCCGGATTTGAAAGCTTTGCAGACCTTGATGGCAAAACGATTGGCGTTGCACAATCTGCGACGACGAGAGATGCGATTCAGGAAGCTGCTGATGCTGCGGGCATTTCCGTAACGTTTTCCGAATACGGTACATATCCGGAAATCAAAACAGCGCTGGTAAGCGGCCGTGTAGACTGCTTTAGCGTAGACAAGGCGATTCTGTTGGGTTATCTCGATGACGATACAGCGATCCTGCCGGAAGATTTTGCGCCGCAGGACTATGGTATTGCAACGAAAAAAGACAACACGGAACTGGCTGAAAAAATCAACGGAATCCTGGCTGAAATGAAGGAAAACGGCGAACTTGATGCCCTGAAAGCAAAATGGGGATTGGACGCTTTAGAATAAGAAGTATTATTAAAACCTGATCTTTATGAAAGCTACCGCCTTTTGGCGGTATGCTTTCATAAATTTTGTCAAACTTTATACTGGAGTTACCTATGAGCGGACAATTTGCATCGGAAAGATGGATTAATTTTTTTACCAGTTACGGCAATGAAATGCTCCAGGCTTTCTTAAGAACATTATCAATATCAATAATCGCATTGGTTTTAGCGCTTGTTTTGAGTATTGTTTTTGGCGTTATGTCGATGTCGAAAAACGGTTTGGCGCGTGCGATCAGCCGCGTTTATGTTGAGTTTTTCCAGAATATGCCGTTATTGATATTGGTATTTGTCTGCTATAACCTCTTTCCGCTAATCAACATTACACTTGAGCCGTTCGCGATCGGTTGTATCATTATCGGACTTTATCACGGTGCTTATATTGCCGAAGTGGTGCGTTCCGGTATTATGTCGATTAACAAGGGGCAATTTGAAGCGGCCTATTCGCAAGGCTTTACCTATCTGGAGACGATGCGTTATATTATTCTGCCGCAGATGTTGACGATCGTGTTGCCGCCGACGGCGGTGCAGGCGGCAAACCTGGTGAAGAATACTTCTGTGCTGGCGATGATCGCAGGACATGAAATCATGTATGCTGCGAACAGTTACGGTTACAGTACACTGAATTATGGCCCGCCGCTCGTGACTGCAGGCATCCTCTATTTCATCATCTGTTTTCCGATTTCGACATGGGCAAAGAAGCTGGAAAGAAAACGGGATATAGCGCTTGAAGGAAGAGGGGGTGAACGGTAATGGACCAAATCCTTGAAATCTTCACGAAAGCAAATGTGCGGTTTATTATGTTGGGGCTGGCAAATACGATGATGATCGCTTCAGTCTCAATTTTGCTCAGCGTCGTCGTCGGTTCAGTCCTGGCTTCGTTGCGCAACAGCAAATCCAAGTTTGTTCGCGGCCTGGTCATTACCTACATCGAGATATTTCGAAATACGCCAAACTTGCTTTGGTTAATGATCATCTATCTTGTCGTAAGGATTCGTCCGACGCCGCTCTGTGCAATCGTGGCCTTCACGTTGTTTACGTCTGCCGCAATGGCCGAGATCATCCGCGGCGGAATCAACTCCGTGAGCAAAGGCCAGTGGGAAGCCGCGCGCTCACAGGGGATGCGTGCGTCGCAAATGTATATTTATATTATATTGCCGCAGGCACTGCGCAATATGATTCCGGCGCTTTTGTCGCAGGCGATTACCGTGATCAAAGATACAGCCTTCTTAAGAATGGCGATGGCCTATCCGGAGTTGCTGGGCAGGATTATTGTGTTGACGAGCAAATATACGGCCGTGGTTCAGATTTTTGCACTGTATGGCCTGGCGATGCTGATCTATTTCGTGATCTGTTTTATTTTGTCTCAGCTGGTGCGTCATTTCCAGAAGAAGCTGCAGGCCGAGGCGCAAAGTCAGGCGCGTTAGCGGTAAATATTCAAAATTATGAATAAATATGCAAAAAGATGCATTTTTAGCTTGCTTAATTTATAAAATGAGTATATAATACACCGTATTAAAGATTCGCTAAAAAGCAAAAAGGAGTAAAAATGAAAAAATCAATTGTAGTTTTTTTAACAATCTTGGCCGTCTTGGCGCTGTTTGCAGGTTGTGGCAGCGGTGGCAATGATGGCGCGATGCTGTTGCAGGAAGGCAAGCTGCTCGTCGGCACAGATCCGGGATATCCGCCGTTTCAGTACATCAATGAAGAAAGCGGCGAAATCGATGGATTTGAAGTGGAACTTGCAGAGATGATCGGTGAAAAGCTGGGTCTGGAAGTTGAATTTGTCGAAAATGGATTCGATGCGATTTTTGTCGGGCTTGACTCGATGAAGTACGACTGCATTTTATCGGCGGTTAGCATGACAAACGACAGAATGGAAAACTATCTGTTCACGACGCCGCACCTTGCCAATGGTCAGGTGATTGTCGTCAAACCGGGGGATACCAGCATTCAAAGCCACGAGGACCTCACGGGTAAGAAGGTGGGCGTGCAGTTTGAAACGACGTCGGATCATGCGTGTCAGAAGCAGCTTGAAGCTGGTCTGGAATTTGAACTGATCAAGTATGATTCCATCGATCAGGCGTTCCTTGCGATGAGAAGCGAAAAGGTTGAGTGCATCGTTGTAGATATGGGTGTTGCGCTGGACTATTGCACAGCTTATCCCGAGTTTTATGAAATGAGCAGTGTAGCGCTGACGAATGAGCCGATTTCTATCTGCATCAAGAAGGACAATACGGAGCTTCAAGCGGCAATACAGGGCGCAATGGATGAGATCATTGCAGAGGGTGCGCTTTCTGAACTATGTATCAAATGGCTCGGCGATGATTTTACGCAAGATATCAATACAGAGCTGACGGAATAAAAATCAAACGAATAATTTTTGAAGGTAAAGCTAACAGTTTGCTTAAGCAGGCTGTTAGCTTGCTGATTTAATTCGAGGTGAAAAATGACACAAGCGCAGATTAAAGCGTATGTATCCGGTGCGGGTATAACATTAAGTCTGACCTTTGTTGCAATCTTGTTTGGGATGGTCTTAGGGCTTTTGCTGGCTTTTGGGCGAATGTCGAAAAGCAAAACTTTACAAGGGATTACCTGGACCTATATTTGGGTATTCCGCGGAACGCCGATGATGCTGCAATTGATGATCATCTATTTCGGCATTCCATTAATTTCAAGCGCTTTGTTTGGCAGGCCGATGGGGCCGGAGCGTATGACATCGGCTTACGTGGGGCTTACGTTGAATACGGCTGCGTATCTGGCGGAAATCTTTCGCGCCGGCATTCTATCGATCGACAAAGGGCAGCTTGAGGCAGGCAAGGCGTTGGGGATGACGAATGGCCAGACGATGCGCAAGATTATCATTCCGCAGACAATTCGGCGTATTATTCCACCGTTTTCCAACGAGTTTGTTATGCTGCTAAAGGACAGCTCCGTCGTCTATATTTTGGGTATTGGGGATTTGACGCGTACGAGCCGGCAATTTGCTGCACAGGGGGAGGTAAAGTTTTACTTTATCGCCGGGGCGATTTATTTGGTATTGACGACGATCTTTACAGTGTTGTTCGACAGGTTGGAAAAGAAGTATGCCAAATATGAGTAGGTGAGCGCAATGAGTATGATCAAAACAGAAAATATCCATAAATATTTTGGGGAAAACCATGTATTAAATGGCGTGGATTTAGAGATCGCAAAGAGTGAAGTCGTTTGTGTCGTAGGCCCGTCCGGGAGCGGGAAAAGCACCTTGCTGCGTTGCCTGAATCGTTTGGAGCGGATTACGTCGGGGAAGATTTATATTGAAGGAAAATTGATCGAACATCGCGAAAGTGACAAAAACATCTTAAAGATTGACCCGAAAGAAGTAGCAAAGATGTGTTCGGAGCTCGGAATGGTTTTTCAGCGGTTTAACTTGTTTCCGCATAAAACGGCATTGGAAAATGTGACGATTGCGCAGGAGACGGTAAAGAAAACATCTAAAGAGATAGCGGAGAAAATCGGTCTCGACTTACTTGAAAAGGTCGGTATGGCCGAAAAGGCGAATGAATACCCTTCCCGCTTGTCCGGCGGGCAGCAGCAGCGCGTTGCCATCGCGCGCGCATTGGCGATGGAACCAAAGATTATGCTGTTTGATGAACCGACGAGTGCGCTGGATCCGGAATTGGTTGGCGGTGTGCTGGAAATTATGAAGCAATTGGCGCTGGACGGTATGACGATGATGGTTGTTACACACGAAATGGGGTTTGCCCGCGAAGTGGGTTCACGGCTGATTTTTATGGATGAAGGTGCCATCATTGAAGAAGGGACGCCGGATGAAGTATTTATGAATCCGAAAAACGACCGCACGCGAGACTTTTTCAAAAGTATTCTATAGCCGGATTTTTTATAAAAACAAAGAGGGCCTCCTCTTTATTTTTTTGCCCGCGCACATATTCTGATTAAAAAAACAGTACAATAAGGAAAAGACTTCATAAAAGATTTCTTTTCTGTTATAATGTCTAACATATCTGCAAAACGGGAGTAGATGAGCATCTATGAAATTCATAATCGAACTGTTTGTCGCAAAGGTCATCGTATTTTTAATCAACATTATCGCACCGGATAAGGGCACATCGTTTCCGGGCAAATTGATGAACCGTCTCGACCGTAATTTCGCGCGGTCGTTTAAAGGAATCGACTACGATAAAGTCGTTTTTATCACGGGAACAAATGGTAAAAGTACGTTGACAAATCTGATTCATCACATCCTGAAGAAAAACGGATACGATGTTGTAGCGAACCTTCAGGGCGCTAATCAGCTTTGCGGCATTACGACGACGTTGATCAAGAATTCGGATCTGCGCGGCAACGTAAAGGGCACGTGGTTTGTCTTTGAAGTAGACGAGCGCTCCTTTTATCAGATTTATCCGGCGATCCCGGGAAGGCACGTCGTGGTGACCAACATTCAAAAGGATCAGGTGCAGCGAAACGGGGATCCCGATTTTATCATTCGTAAACTAAAAGAAGTAATCAACGGCAGGATGACGCTGTATTTGAACAACGACGAGCCGCGCAGTAAATCGTTTGAAGCATTAAGTGAGGATGTCATCTATTACGGGGTGGATAAAAATGCCTCTTCTTATGAAAAGACGGGGTTGTTTGATATCAGTATGCCGTGTCCCGTATGTGGCCGGCGGATTGAGTTTGATTATTTGAATATCGATAATGTCGGGCCGTTTTCGTGCTCTTACTGTCAGTTTGCAACGGAAAAGGACCCGAATGTACTTTTAAAAAACATCGACTTCGCTCTGGGGCGGTTTTCGGTGGATGGACAAGGGTTTGAGATGCCTTACACCATTCCGTTTATGCTTTATAATTACGCGGCTGCGATCGCTGTTTGTGCAAATCTGGGATTGAAAATGGCGGAGATTGCCCGTGCATTTACGAGCTTTATCAATATCGGCGGCCGCATTGAAACACTGCGTTATCGGGGGAAGGAAATCAAGTATATCCGCATCAAGCAGGAAAACCCCGAGACATTGCAGTCGGCGCTGGACAGCGTGGCGAGTGATAAAACGGAAAAAGTCATCGTGCTGGGGTTGTATGAACTCGTCGATTTCGATCCGCATTATACGAATACGTTCTATGCGTATGAATGTGATATCAGTAAGCTCGCGGCATCGGGCGTGAAGAAGTATGTCTGTTTTTCGGAGTATGTCTGCTACGATACGGCGCTGCGGTTTTTATACGATGGTGTCGACGAAGAAGATATTATTATCGTGCCGTCGAAAGAGCCGAAGGATGTCTTGGCGGCAATTGAAAAAGCAGACTGCGAGAATGTATATTTGATTACATGGCTGCTGATGTTCAATAATTTGAAGAATTACATCAAAGGGGGCGAAGCAGATGTCTGACAATGCGGTAAGGGTTGCTTACCTATTCCCCGATATCCTGTGTTTAAATGGGGACAGAGGCAATATCAACGCGTTGATAAAGACGGCAGAGCAGATGCAAATCGAGCTGCTCGTCGACAGAATCAATGCGTTGGACGCTTGGATTAATTACGACGCATACGATATTTTCTACGTCGCTTCCGGTGAATTGAAATATATCATCATGACGGTTGAGGCAATGCAAAAGCAGCTGTCGTCGCTGAATGGGGCGATTGCGGACGGTAAGGTGTTTTTGATTACAGGGACGAGCGTAGCGCTGTTTGCGGACAAGATTTCGCGCACGGACGGCGCGGTGTATGACGGACTGAAGGTCGCACCTTTTGACTGTATTGAGACGGAAAAAGTCTACGGAGATGACCTGGTTTATGAGGTGGCGATGGATGAAAGGCAGATGCGCATCACGGGG
>CALGIV010000043.1 GCA_937914785.1 uncultured Eubacteriaceae bacterium
AGTTCCTCCCCCCCCTCCAGCAAAGGATAATCCATCTGCCATTTTAAGATCAGGTGCTGTTGAATAAGTCACACCTAATGATGCACTAATAGAAGGACTTCCCCCACCATAGTAATAAGTTTTAAGAATCCCAACATTACCATCGGAATCAAAAGCTAACTGCAGATCTACCCCTGTGCCCATACCAGCAGAGGCATAGAACGAAGGCCCAATTGCTATATAATTATGCCCCGTCGGATCCACATAGTTGATCGGATTATTTCCCGTATAGGTATACAGATTCAACGTCCAGGGGATATAGGCATTCCCCAGATACGTATCCCGCTGCGTAAATTGTCCGGTCGTCGGACTGTAGTACCGCGCATTCATATAATACAAATCGGTATCTTTGTCGTAGATCGCTCCGGTAAACGTCGCATCGTTGAGGAATTCTTCTTCCACCCCGTCGTCGCTGTCATACCTTGTCTGGTTACCGAATTCGTCGTATTCATATCCCGTCACACGCGTGCCGTTCGGCCGGATGATGTTCGTCACACTGCCGCGAATATCGCTGTTGTAGGTATAGAATCCGATATTGTCGTTTGTATTATTATCACCCGTAAAACGATTCGAGGCAATGATGCTGCCGTCCGGCGTCAAAACGTTTTCAATCTTCTTACAGCCGTCCAGACTTGCCGTAAACAGCACCATACTGCCGGCGTAATAATACTTATCCGTCACTGTAATTTCGTCATAATCCAGTTCTGCAAGGATGTTGCCGTCACTCTCCAGAGCCGTTAAATCCACGAGCTTTTGTACGCGCTGGCCATCGCCGTTATACATGTAAAGCCCGACACTTTCTTTTGTCGTCGTCGGATCGAGCGCCTCATTTAATGTTTCCACAACATTGCCGCGCTTATCCACGAGCCGTTCGGCCATACCTTCTACAACATATTCTACATCACTGGAAACCAGATTGCCAGCTTTATCATATCCATAACTCGCCGTTTTCGTCTGCTCCAGCCGGCCTTCTATATAATACTCCGGCGCTTTGTAAAGCTCTTCGCGCAAATCATTTAGCGGCGTCTTTACCACTTCACTGATCAAGCTGCCGTCTTTGCTGTATGTATACGTCGATAGAAAGCTGTTCTGCTGCCCGTTAACTGTAATCGGGGTCGTCGATGAGGTCAGCTGATTCAAGAGATTGAATGTGTAGTTCGTCGTCTTGCCGTCAGTCGTCATACTCAACCGGTTCCCCGCGTTGTCGTACGTATAACTCGTCGTGTTCGTCTCGCCATCACGCGTATGCGATACGTTGTTTAAGCGCCCGATAGCATCATAATGATACGCCTTATTTGAGATGATTTCGTCATCTCCATAATAGTCTTTATCCGTCTCCGTCGTGATGTATCCGCGGCTGTCATACATATACTGATGATCTTCCGTAATCGCGTTATCCTTACTGTCTGTATACCAGAGCCGGCTTACAAGCCCTAAATTATTATACGTATAGTGCTTTTGAAGATGTTCACCCGGCGCTGTAAGGTTCTGTGCATTTTCGAAATTACGGTACGTCTTTTCCCCTGTCAGCCGTCCATTGCTATCATATTGATACGTTCGAACCAGCCGTCCGGCCGTATTGCTCAGCTCTTCGTAATGCTCGAAGCTGCGCGGCAATTCGTGATAGCGTATCGAAGCCAACAGGTTGTTTGCATTGTAGTCGTAGCTAAGCGCGGTATAACCGATATTCGAGCCATACTCACCGTCCCGCAAAATCCCTGTATTGTAAAACGTGATACGCGTCAGGTTGTCAAGCTCATCATAACGATATCGAATCATCTCGCCATCCTGGAAGTATTGCACAAGGTTGCCGCGTCCATCGTAATAATAATCCGCCTGGCTCACCTGCGTCGTCTGCCTTTGCTGGCGAACATCCCGCATTTGCGTACGGTTCCCGATTTTATCATATGCATAAGTCGTATAGTGCTTCAACGTGCTGCCGTCTTTTTCATAAACTGCTTTTATGCGATTGTTGGCATAATCGTATTCAAACCAGTTCGTCACCGCTTCACTCGTGCCTGCCGCGCGCGTCGTTTCGACTACATTCCCATTTTTATCATACTTATATTCCGTGCGAATCGTGTCGACGCCCGCACCGCCTTCCTCCTGCGCGATCACCCGGCCGGCTGCATCAAAAATCGTTCTGCTTTCCAATCCGCGTGGATTTGTCGTGACATTCTGAATATAGGAACCAACCGGAATATCATAGACATACCCTGTCTGTATATTGCCGGGCTCAACCACTTTTGTCAATCTGGAAAGGCCGTCAAATTCATACTCCGTGCGATATCCGCTGTTCCCGCTTGCAATGCCCACTGTCTCGGCAATCGTGTCCCCTGTCATATTGTACTCATACCGTGAGAAGACCCGGCTGTTTTCCGTACCGGAGGCGATAGCTGTCTTACGCATCATATTGTCGTACAAATACCGCGTCGTCAGGCCGCTGCCGTCTTTTATCTCGATGATATTGCCATATGCATCGTAGTTTATAAACCGCTCCTTACCCTGTGCCTTCTCGTAGACCACCTGCCCCAAACCGTTGATATACTGTTTTGAAACGATTCGTCCCAAATTCGCCTGCGTCTTCGTGATAACAAGGCACAGAGTTGAGATGCCGCCAATGGTTTTCGTCTCATACGCATATGCCGTCTCATAAGTCACTTCATCTATGCTGTCTTCTCCGACTACCTGTCGAATAACGCGGCCCATCACATCGTAATAATAATGCGTTGAGTTGCCGTTGGCATCTACTTCCATCCTCAACCGGCCGTCCTGATAATAAGTATAATATTGCAAATTGGAATTCTGCGTCGTTTGCACCGCACTTGCGCTTCGCCGCTGCATTACCAGCTGCCCACGCTGATTATAAAGATATTTCGTGTAGTTGCCATTGGCATCAATTACCGTCTTTGGATTGCCGAACACGTCGTAATCGGCATACCTTACCACGGATGCGCTGCTCGCATCCCCGGGTGTTGCCTGCGGGCCTTCTATACGCACCAGCCGATAAGTCGGCTTATAGCTGTTCGCCGCAGTCGGTATGATGTCGTAAACATAATTCGTCACCTTCCCAAAACGGTCTGTCGATGATGTGCGCAAAAACGGATGCTGGGCGCTGTAACCGTAATACATCCATTTCCCTGTCCCATCCTTCTCTGCAGTAAGATTACCGGTCACTGCATCGTAGACATACTCTTTTAAGCGCACTTCGCCGCCCTTGCTCATACGCTCACGCGTTACCTTATGCGGGAAATTACTGTCGTAAGTGTATTGTGTCAATGTCCCGTCCGGCGCCGCAATGGTCGCCACATTGCCATGACTATCGTATATATACGTATATCGAACCTGTGTATTCGGACTTGAGATGATCTCGAGATTATCATTTAACGATTCAACCGTATTATACGCCGTTATAGTTAGAATATTATAATTGTTATCGCGCGTATACGTAACGGCCGAACCTGCATTATCTTCATAATGCAATACCGCACCACCGGCACCCGTTTCATACGTCGCCTCACTAAAGAGGGTGTTCGTATTGGTATAGCTGCTAATTTCCGTCGTGACTGTATTTGTATTTTCTGTATAGGCATACGCTACAGCGCTGCCATCCGGCAGGCTTATTCGACTTACCTGTTTGCCGTACGGCTGATATTCAACGCCGTATTCCACATATGCGTTTGTCGTACCCGCGGAAGTCGCCCGCGGTTTTGTCTCTTTGATTGTATGCAACATATGTGTATCTTCATCATAAGCATAAATATGATGCACGCCGAGAAAAAGCTCTGAAACGCTGGCTTCCGGAATCGCGGCATAAGGATTAAACTGGCCGATGACGTCGGTACATTGAACGAGATAGCCATTCTCATACACGTATTCAATATAAGGCTCATCGGCCAATTGAATATGCGTCAGCAAATCACGCGTACCATCCTCCGCGTGCTCGTTATAATAGAACCGAATAGAAGCGCCTGATTTGTTTGTCACCCGCTCAAGGTTCCCCCGCTCGTCATAAGTAAATTCAATGCTGTCTCCCAATACAGGGTCCGTATCATACATTCGGATAACCTGATTCAATTGATCGCTGAACACGTAATGAATGCCATCGTGCCGCTCGACAATATAGCCGTCCGCACTCTTTTTCAGCGTCATATGAATACCATTCGGCGTGATAAAGCCATCGCCGTCACAAACAAAACGGTGAATCGTGCCATCGCCGTCTTTTAACAGCATTGCTGTAACGATGCTTTTATCTGTCGGATGGTTATATTCCTTAAGCAACGTCGTATTAAAACTAAAATCCCACCCATAGCCCAACGGGCTTTTGTTTGTCGCCTGGCTGTTATATGTCCGGCGCATAACCAGCGCCAACTTAGGACCGGACACCATTGTATCTACTGCCTGATAGACAAAATTACCTTTACTGACTTCAACATACCCCGTGCCAAATGCCGTATCGACATTCGAGTAATCCCAATAATCCTGCAGCCCCAACCGCTTGTCCACTTCGTTCTCATCGACAATTTTCGCCTCTGCTCCATTGCTTGCCAATGACTGGCGCACGGAAGAGGGCATATTGATATCTAATTGCTTCTGCGCCGTAATGCGATAGACAAATGTCTCTCCGTACTGGATGTTGTTATCATACCAGTAAGCAGTCTCGATCCCCTGGCCGATGAGCTCCATATCGGAAAGATCATACGTCAAATTTGGCATCTCATCATTCTTCAACGCACGGTAAACATTGTATGTTACACCCTCCGTTGCAGATTCTTCCCAACGCAGCAGTGTCATATAGTTGATTTGCGGCGTCGCGGTAAGCATCTTCGGCTCATCAATCAGATGAACAATGAATTTACCGTCATTTTCCTGTGCAAACTGTTTTACTTCAACACCCAGTGTTTTTAATATGGGCTTTTGCAGCGAGCCTGTCGAGCTTTCCAACTCAATAACGAATTGAATAATATTATCCGTCTCATAGATTTCAGCGCCTTCTTCCAGCAATTCTTCTGCATAGATCCGCACGCCGTTTTCGATTGCCACATCTGTTCCGTTCACACGTACATAAAAACGGATCTCTGTACCTGCCGGTTGTTCGACAACCGCGCTTAAATAAACACTTGCAATCTTTCCATAAATAAACTGCTCCTGAGTCTCAAAGGCGCCTATATTGGCTCCATCATTTAGATTTGCAAGGGTGATGCCTGCCGCAGCTGCCGTTACGTTCTCTCTTACCGGGAACAGTTCCGATTCAAAAGCAGCATTGCTAAATGAATCTGCATTGAAATTATACTGATACGGCGTATGTTTTACGATGTTTGAACTGTATTTATCGACGCCGTTTTCAATAATCCGCACGACGGCAAAGTGCTGGCTTCCTTCAGGATACTTTTCCGCATCACGCAGGTCAAAAGTCACACTTTCACCGGTAAATGTTTTAACATGATCTCCGTCGATAAACAGCGCCCGCTGGCCGCCGGGCACAGTGCTGCCGCCTGCACCACGCAAAGTGATCGCTGTGTCATATTGCTCAATCATCCAATTATGATCACCGTCAAGCGCACGCACGATTTCAAATTCTTTAGAAACGTTACTTCCCGATGAGTCGATTGTAACGCTGATCTCGTCCTCCGTATAGTTGCCGGCAGCATCTGTTACGCGAATCTTATAGCTGTAACTGCGCCCCATCTGCAAATTGCTTGTATCGACATTTGCTGTGACAGTACCGCCTGTCGACGTGCCGCTTTGAATTGGACTGCCATAACTGCTGAAGAGCCCCTCTCTCTTTTGGTACAACGCCCATGACAGAACATTGCCGGAAGCGGTATTGCTGTCTGATACAGAAAACTTGAAAGCCACTGTCCCCGTAACAGCACCACCCGTCGGCGATATGATACTTGCCGTCGGGGCAATCGTATCTTTGTAATAAGTCGCCGCCGTCGCCGGGCCTGCCGATGCATTATTTTGCGCGTAAACTTCAACCGTGATTGGTCCTTCAATACCATTTGTAAAACTTTGCAGCGTAGCTGCAGGAACATTAAATGAACCAGCAGCTGCATTGCTTGCTAACTGTATTGTGCTCACCGTTTGCCCAGAATGCGTTCCGCTTAAAACTCGAGAGCCGCTCTTAAATCTGGCAATAATTTTATAATCTCCCTGTATTGATGTCGATGGACTTGTGATCCCTTCCCAGTTAATTGTAATTCCATACTGATTAGTCCATCCGGATGGCGTGACCCACACCTTTGTCGGCGCGGACGGCGGATGTGTCGGCGGAATAATTGAATTGCTTGGTATCGTATTTGTCACGCTATAATTGCCCTTATCGTATGCAACAATCCTGATATCAAAATATTGGTCTGTCGCGTTCACCGCTACATTACTAAAAGAAAAATTATGTGTATATGGCCCTCCATCTGCTACTGTATATGGTGTTGGTGTAAGATTTGTACCGGTCCCCTTCCGGTATAAATATACCACGTATTTGCTCATGCCATTTGCACCTGCGACTGAACTCGTGCTGTTTTTTTGAGGTCTGTCGACTACACCGGTAAACGTTCCGCTAACGTTTACCTTCCCTGTCCCCGCAGCCGTAATACTGGTTATACTTGCTGTTGAAACAGGATTGGGTGCCAATTGATCTGGAATTGTTACAACACGCGGTGCCGCATAAGGCATATAAACGCCATACAACAGCGAATTATCGGAAGCCAAGTCCACCCAATAATTTCTTTGACCTGTTCCAAAGATATCATTCGCCGATAACGGAAAATATTGATTGCTCCAGCCGGTTTTGGCTTTTACCTCATTCCAAAATCCCGTCGAATTTCTGCTGCTCCAAACCAGATAGCCACCAGAAGTGGTCAGTTCCTTGTCGGGAATAGTATAACGCACGGTTTTCGCATTTTTAGAATTTAAATTTTGCGCCCTGACACGCACTGTATAATGCGGCACGGCATCCGCAGGCAAAAATTTAACCTCCAAGTGATGCTGGTTGGCAGTAGGATTCGTCATCTGAATCGTTGGCGCCAGCGGCACTGCAGGATCGGAGTAATAAACCGTCAGATATGGCTTTCGCCCGCCGGAACGAGAGCCATACAGATGACAATAATTGCGCACAGATGTGCTTTCGACTGTCGCCCGCAGCATAATACCGTAATTGGGATAGCCGTTTTCATGTAATGCTCCCGACGTGTACCCGGCCCACATTCCTAAAATCCTTGTAAAATCATGGGTATGTTGCCTTTCGAGCGGTCCGGTAAATGTGGTGGTTCCACTGAGTGCAACCGCTGCAGGTTTATTGTTCCAAGTCAACGTACTTGGATTCCAGTCAGCAGTCACACGATAAGTCTGCAGTGTAGCGAAAGGAGCTGTATTCGAGCCATCCTCCCACATCCTGAAAGTTGCAACCCGAATGACCTTTTTATGGAGCAGGGTATTGGCCGTCGGGAACTTTATAAATGTCCTGGAATAACCTTCCGTTCCGTAACCAACCGGCATAACACGCGTGTCGCTGGAATAAAAATTCGTATTCGGATATCCGCTTTTTACATAAACATCCGTTATTTGAGAATTCCCTTCGTATGCCGTATTGGGGTCAATTATTACAGGATAGACGCGTTCTTTTGCCGTTAAATACGATTCGTCCACGACGACAGTTAAAATATAGCCCTCCACCGTCTCTTCCAACTCATAATGGACATCTTCGATATTATATCCGCCGCCGTCTTCCGATGAATCGCGCATATTAGGCCTTAAAATAGCCCCAATCTCCTCATCCGTTTCATCGTCAAACATCATAACAGTGCCGTCTTCACGTAACTTCGCATAAGAATTTTCCATCGTCACTTTGAAACTGAATCGATTAATTCCCATATACTGATGGAGAATAATATCCTCTTTAATACCGTCATTTAAGACGCTGTATTCATAAGATACCATAGATACCATACTTTTCTCATTCGTTTTCAATGTCTCTTCTTCATACCTGATTTTAGTAAGCTTCTTTTCAGGTACATCATCATAGAGCCCGTAAACATCTTCTTTGACAGTTACGGCGTCTTTGACAGCGATGTCTTTATAGGCTACTCTTTGTGCTTCACCATCTTCAGCTTTTACCTCGAGGTATTTCTTATCGGCTACTGGTAAAGCATCCTCATATACAAGGGCATCTTCTGTAACCAAAGCTTCATTATTTTCCTCGTCATTTCCCGCTGAAACCGATTCCGCAACCATAAGCATTTCATCCGAAACTTGCATTTCTTCTGTATCTTCAGATAAATCTTCTGTCGTCTTACTAAATGGCATCCGCTCTTGTATCTCGATAGGCGCCATTGTAATAGCATACTTATCATATGTTACCAAGACGGGATTTTCTTCTGTCACTTGATCGGGAAGATACGTTTCTACTTCCGTCGCTTTACTGCGATAATTATAAACACTGTTGTCTCTTACTGCTTTCTTTTCTTCTCCTTCAAGTTGTACAAATGACGTATCGATATCTACCAGATTCCCGTCATCGTCTCTAAATCTTACGGGACCGGAATAAAGACGTGCCGAATATGTACCGTCTTCACACAAAAATACGGTGGTGTATTCATCGCACTCTTCTTCCAAAACTCTAACAATTTCAGGTAATTCATCCTGTTTCACTTTTTCTGCCGCTTCTTCCAATACCGGCTCAAGGGCTTGTGCGGCCACCGTCATAACGCCGCAATTCATCCAAGCCAATATTGCTACCAGCAGAACGACCAGTACTTTTTTTATTCCTTTGTCCATTTTGTCCCCTTTCATTTTTTTGATTGGCTTGTACATCAAGAGGAATATTAGAAATGTAATGAAAATAAAAAGACGCACTTATAAAAAAACGCGTCTGTTTAAAGTAGATAGCACATTACAATAAAATTTTTACATCATATTCTCCTTTATTTACCGTAACAATCCCGGACAGTACTGTTCTGTCCGATACGTCAACAACATTTAATATAGCCAGTCGCCGATACACTTCTTTTCCTCTTTCTCCAAATACTCGCCGTTTTATTTAATGTAATCGATTTTAGCAGCTGATTGATATCGTTTCAACAAAAAAGCCGTTTTATATTTTTTGTCGAATTTTGATGAACCTTCATTATAATCTAGCTTTTAAGTACAGTATTATTATTCTCTGAATAAATAATTGTGGTTAATAACATTAAAAACAAAAAAGCTCTCTGATATTACAAGGATCTAAAAAAAATAATCTAAAATAGAAAATGCCATCTTTCAACTCTGAGCGTATATATTGCTAACAAAATAATGTTTAAACTTTAAAAATAATCAACTCCATATTAAAACACACGCCAAATTCCTCCACAACTATAAACATTTAATCTAATGCATTTATACTAATTGGAATTTTATGTCCATATTTAAATCAGTTAAAGATAAATGGAATTGAAAAAATGAACTCTAATATTTAAGAAAATAAATGCGTTAAAAAATGCCAAGTCTTAAAGCAGCCTATTTTTAAAAAATAAAAAAGAGCATTCAGCTCTTCAATTTGTGTGAAAAAATGGTACGCCAGAAGGGATTTGAACCCCTGACCTTTCGGTTCGTAGCCGAACGCTCTATCCAGCTGAGCTACTGGCGCACTTGCTAGAGTATGATATCATACTCTTCTATAAAATTCAAATAGTTTTTTTATTATTTCAGGCCAACAGCATTTTGTCGCTGTTGAGCGCTTCACCGCTTTTTTGTTCGAACAGCGCGAGCAAGTCTTTAATACCCATTTTACGCTTTTCCTGCTCCCCAATATCGAGCAGCACACTGCCCTCGTGCATCATAATCAGACGATTGCCGTAAGTTAACGCATCCTTCATATTATGGGTCACCATAAGCGTCGTCAACGCATTTTCACGGATGATCTCATCTGTGATCCGCATTACTGTCAACGCTGTTTTGGGGTCCAGCGCCGCCGTGTGCTCATCCAGCAGCAATAAGTCCGGTTTCTTAATCGTAGCCATCAACAATGCCAATGCCTGACGCTGCCCACCGGACAACAATCCGACTTTCTCCTTCAAACGCGTTTCAAGTCCCAGATCAAGGCGTGCTAACATCTCGCGATACAACACGCGTTCTTCGTTCCTGCGCCCTTTGCGCAACGTCCGCTTTTCGCCGCGCCGCAACGCCATTGCCATATTTTCTTCTATCGTCATCTCGGAAGCCGTGCCCATCATCGGATCCTGATACACCCTGCCGATATAGCTGGCTCTTTTATACTGCGCTTTACGCGTGATATCGACTGTACTGAGCGTAATGCGTCCGCCATCCGGCATAGCAGAGCCGGACACAACATTTAACAATGTGCTCTTACCGGCACCATTGCCACCGATCACGGTCACAAAATCGCCGTCATTGATCGTCACGTTTACACGCTGTAAGGCAATTTTTTCATTCGGGGTTTTCGGGTTAAAGACTTTTTTGACATTGACTACTTCTAACATTGTTCCTTCTCACTTTTCCTGTTATTGATATTTGTCAGCACGACATCCTTGATATACGGCAGCGCCAGACATAACGCCACGATAATCGCCGTAAACAGCTTTAAATCGTTCGGCGGCAGCCCCAACCATAAAACAAGGGCTACGATAAAGCGGTAGATCACTGCACCGACCACCACCGCGATGATGTTGGCCAACACGCTGCGCCGACCGATCAACACTTCACCGATGATTACGGAAGCCAGGCCGATGACGATAACGCCGGTACCCATACTGATGTCGGCAAACTTTTGATACTGGCAAATTAAGCTGCCCGCCAGCGCGACAAGACCGTTGCACAGGATCAGGCCGATGGCCTTTGTCTTCTCCGTGTTTACGCCGAGCGAACGGATCATCACCTCATTATTGCCTGTCGCACGCAATGCGTAGCCAATTTCCGTATTTAAAAACGCCCACAACAATAAGACGATAATCAGCACGATAAGCAAACCGCATACAAATACCGAATAAGTTTTGGAAAGCCCAAAGGCTCTTTCAAAAATCGTAAAGACTGTCTCCTCGCGAATCAGTGCAATGTTTGCCTTGCCCATAATGTGCAAGTTGACCGACCACAACGCCGTCATCGACAGAATTCCTGCCAAAAGGCCCGGAATTTTCAATTTGTTATGCAACAACGATGTACCCCAACCAGCGGCACACCCCGCACCAAATGCCGCCAACGACGCCAAAAACGGGTTGACGCCCATCGTGATTAAAATTGCTCCAACCGATCCGCCGGTCGTATAACTTCCTTCTACCGTCAGGTCGGAATAATTTAATACCCGATATGTCATAAACACACCCAGTGCCATAACCGACCACAATATACCATAGGTGACAGCACCCATTATGTCCATAGCCTTTACCCTCTCAGTCTGCCTTTTGCTTTATTTCCAATTTCTGTAAATTTATCTTTGCCTTGCCGGATTGAGGGCGGAGCAAGGCCGCCCCCAAACGAAAAAACAAAGCGTCGCGCTATTGATCATCATTTATTCTTCTATTACCGTCAGCGCACGATCCAACAGGGCCTGCGGTATTTCGATGCCTAAAATATCCGCCGTCGCCTTATTGATAATCAAGTCTGTCTCCTGCAGCTTTTCAACGGGCATCGTTGCCGGCTCAGCCTCGCCCCTTAAAATTTTCGCTGCCATCAAACCCGTCTGATATCCCAGATTGTAGTAGTTCAATCCTTCGCTGGCCAGCGCGCCGCCTTCAACCATATTCGTATCGGCCACGATAATCGGCGTTTTTGTTTCTCTGCCAATCTCACCAACCGTCGCCAAGGCTGTCGCAAAGACATTGTCCGTCGGCAAATACACGGCGTCTGCTTTCGCACAGATCGTTTGCATCGCCTGCGCCACATCGTTCGTCGTATTGGCGCTCGCTTCTTCGCAGGTCAGGCCTAAAGACTCGATATACGCTTTGGCAATGTCGATTTGAATTTGTGAATTCACTTCGCCCGGGTTATATACCAGACCGATCGTCTTCGCTTCCGGCACCAGTTCAAGCAATAGATCAATCTGCGCTTCAATCGGCGTCATATCCGTCGTACCGGTCACGTTCGTTCCCGGCGCTTCGTACGACTCGACCAGCTTGGCTTCAACCAAGTCTGTAACCGCCGTAACCAAAATCGGAATATCTTCTGTCGCGCCCGCAACCGCCTGTGCCGCCGGCGTCGCAATGGCCAGAATCAAATCACATTCGTTGCTGATAAAACGCTGGCTGATCGTATTTAAATTCGCCTGATCGCCCTGCGCATTTTGCTGATCGATGGTAATATTTTCTCCATCGATAAACCCTTCATCTTTTAAGGCATCCACAAAGCCTTCGTTTGCGCTGTCCAGCGCAACGTGTTCGGCCAGTTGAATAATGCCGATACTTTTTATCTCACCATCTCCGCCGCCATTTCCGCCGCTCCCGCAGCCGGCCAGCAGACCCAGTGTCAATACTAACGTCAGTAAAATAATTGCTCCTTTTTTCATAATGGTTCTCCTTTTCTTAACTGATTTTGATTTATGTACTGGTTTTATTCTTTCATTAATTAACGCACGATTTTCTCGCTCAACGCCCCCCTAAAAATATAAACAAACGATAAAAAAAGTCCTTTGACTATATTCAGTCAAAGGACGCTATTCGCGTGGTACCACCTTTATTCATCGATATCTCACAATACCAACCTCTTCAAGTACGCCGGAAATCCGGTTATACTCTATCGCTGTAACGTGCGAAGGGAATACGATGTACATCTACTTACAAAACGTGTTCAATGCCCTGCTCAAAGATGTATTTGCCCTCCGTCGCTTTTGTGCCTCTCAGCATCCGGCTACTCTCTGTTTTCGCTTACCGGCGGCTACTTATTCTTCTCATTGCATTTATATTTGCGTTCAATGCCCTGCTCTAAGACGAATTCGTCAATCTACGCATGCGCCTCTCAGCATCCGGCTGCTCTCTGTCTTTGTAACGCTTGACGACTTTTCTTATCATTGCATTTATATTTTGATGTTTGCATTTTATTATAACGCCTGACAATCATTTGTCAAGGTCTTTTTAATAAAAATTTATTTTATCTTTTCCCCTTTGGCAGGATATTGTGCATATTACTGTATAGTAAGGCTTTTATAGTATTAATTATACGCGCGCTTTGCTCCTGTGTGCGCGAAAAACAACCGTTATGCTTGATTTTTTACAAAACACCAGATATAATTATGAGTTATGAAACGCAAATGAAAAGGCGGTACGCTATGACAGAAACTGCGCCCATTATACAATTGCGTCATTTAACTAAGGTGTTTTCATCGAAGGATGATGAAGTTACGGCGTTGGATGACATCAATCTTGATATCTATTCCGGCGAGATTTTCGGAATCATCGGGATGAGCGGCGCGGGTAAAAGCACGCTTGTACGGTGCATAAACCTTTTGGAGCGGCCCTCGTCCGGCCAGGTCATTTTCGACGGCGAGGACATCGTCACCCTTCCCACTTCCAGCCTGAATCAACGGCGCAAGCAGATGGGAATGATTTTTCAGCAGTTCAACCTGCTGATGCAGCGCACGACGTTAAGCAATGTCTGTTTTCCGATGCTGCTTGGCGGCAGCGACAAAACACAGGCTATCGAACGCGCAAAAGAATTGCTCGAAATCGTCGGCTTAAGCGATAAAGCCAACGTTTACCCGGCGCAGCTCTCCGGCGGCCAAAAACAACGCGTCGCGATTGCGCGCGCGCTGGCGACAAATCCGAAAGTGCTGTTATGCGACGAGGCGACGAGCGCGCTGGATCCGGCGACGACACAGGCGATTCTGTCGCTGCTTAAAGATATCAACCAGCGTCTAAACATCACCATCGTCATCATTACACACGAGATGAGCGTCATCGAAAAAGTCTGCCAGCGGGTTGCGATCATCGACGACGGATGTCTGGCGGAAGTCAGCACTGTCGAAGAACTGTTCGTCAATCCAAAGTCTGCCGCGGCACGCAAGTTTATTCTGCCCAGCGAAACCGTGCTGGGCCCGATATCCAGCAATCGATATTGCCGCCTGGTCTTCAACGGCTCCTATGCGAGCGAACCCATCATTGCGAATATGGTTATGGACTGCAAGGAAGCCGTGAGCATCCTGTACGCCGATATGAAAAGTATTGATGGCAAAACGTTTGGTCATATGGTCTTACAACTGCCGGACGATGAGCGCAGTGCGACGAAAGTGACCAGCTACCTGAAAATGAAAGGCGTAACCGTCGAAGAGGTGGATCATGTTAGCGAATCCTGAAGTTTGGACGATGATTTTCAAAGGTTCCTGGGCGACGATTTACATGACGCTGATTTCAACGGTATTGGCCTATGTGATCGGCCTGCCGCTCGGCATCATCTTAGTCGTCACCGACAAAAAAGGTATCCATCCCATCCGTCCGCTGAACCTCATTTTAAACATCATCGTCAACATTATGCGTTCTATTCCGTTTTTGATTTTGATGATCGCCATTATCCCGTTTACGCGTGCGGTCGTCGGCTCCGCAATCGGTGAGAAAGCAACCATCGTCGCACTCGTCGTTTCTGCCGCACCGTTTATCGCCCGGATGGTAGAATCCTCTTTAAAGGAAGTCGATGCCGGCGTCATTGAAGCCGCACAGTCGATGGGCGCTTCGACGATGCAAATCATCTCAAGGGTCTTTCTCAGCGAAGCATTACCCAGCTTAATCAATGGTGCAGCGATCTCGATTACGACAATTTTAGGATATTCCGCTATGGCCGGTATTGTCGGCGGTACGGGTCTTGGTGCAATTGCCATCAATTATGGCTACCATCGCTATAAGGGCGATGTGATGTGGGTCTGTGTTGCGTTCCTCGTTATTATCGTGCAAGTTCTACAGGAAATCGGTATGTGGTTTGCGCGCAAAAGCGACAAACGCATTTAAATAGATAAATGAAAAAATCAAGAAAGCGAAGTGAAAAAATGAAAAAAATCACGACTATTTTGTTAATTCTGCTGCTCACAGCAGCGCTGTTTGCCGGCTGTGGCACCACTGATGATGGCGGCGACGATCAGAATGATTTAACAACGATCAAGGTAGGCGCCTCACCGACGCCGCATGCAGAAATCCTTGCCGTCGTCAAAGATATGATGGCGGAAAAGGGTTATGCACTGGACATTGTAGAATTTACCGACTACGTACAGCCAAATCTGGCACTTGACAGCGGAGAGATCGATGCGAACTACTTCCAGCACCAGCCGTATCTCGACACGATGAACGAAGAACGCGGACTCGACCTGGTATCCGTCGCTGCAGTTCACTACGAACCCTTCGGTATTTATGCAGGTAAAACGGCCACCATTGAAGAGCTTGCCGACGGCGCATCCATTTCCGTGCCGAACGACGGCTCAAACGAAGCACGTGCACTGTTGCTTTTAGAAGCACAGGGGCTTATCAAGTTAAATCCGGACGCCGGTATGAACGCGACGGTGCTCGATATCACAGAGAATCCCAAGAATATCAAAATCGTTGAAATGGAAGCTGCACAACTTGCCCGTACGCTTGAAGACGTCGATTTAGCCGTCATCAACGGCAACTACGCCATCCAGGCCGGTATGAATGCGACGACCGATGCACTGGCCATCGAATCACAGGATTCTACTGCTGCGACGACATTTGCAAACATTCTTGTTGTCAAAGCCGGCAATGAAGAAGACGCCGGTATTAAAGCCCTGATCGAATGTCTGATGAGCGATGAAGTAAAAAGCTTTATCGACTCTACATACGACGGCGCCGTTGTGCCGATGTTTTAATGATGTGTTCAATTTATCGAAATAAATAGAACAGCCCAACCCGCAAAAAACCGACTATAGCGTCGGTTTTTTGTTGCCCGGATGACTTATATCATCCTACAAAAAATTAACTTTATTTCCCAAATACATTTCCCACATCTTTGATATTCTCCTGAAAAAGCCCATTCTGCCAACAGTACAATAAAGCAAAAAAACAGGCCGAGCACTATCCAAGCTATCCGGTAAAATAACATTGAATTGTTTCTACCATATAATGGCCAGAACCATCCTTCTTATAATAACTTACAGCCTCTCGCGCAACATCTTAAAAAATGCTTGAAAACCCTTATCCAGCCAATTAAAATATAAAGACAACTCAAACATCGCAAAGAAAAAAACACAGTTCCGGTTGGTAGTCCGGGCACAGCTTCAGACTGTCAGTAACCTGCCTCCTTGGTTGTCCATTCTTTGTCATCCGAATAAGGAGGTATTTGTTATGCAAAAAATCGAAAGTACGCTGACAGTATTTTTTGAAGGGCCATTTTGGGTGGGTGTTTATAAACGCATCTCAGACAAAAAAATGGAAGCCTGTAAAATCACCTTTGGCGCCGAGCCAAAGGATTATGAGGTCTACGAGTTTCTATTGCAAAACTGGCACAAACTACGGTTTAGCCCGCCGATTGATGCCGATAGCAAACGACAGGCAAAGATCAACCCTAAACGGATGCAGCGCCGGATTCAAAAACAGCTTCACACTCAAAGAATTGAAACAAAATCTCAACAGGCGCTAAAGCTGCAACAGGAAGAAAACAAGCGCATCCGTAAAGAAAAAGACCGTCGACAAAAAGAAGAAGAAAAACAGCGTAAGTTTGAACTGCAACAAAAAAAACGCAAGAACAAGCACAAAGGCAGATAATTGCCTCTGTGCTTCATTTTAAGCCAAATAACCATTCGCATTTTCTTACCTGATATCGGCAGATAACACTGCATCTTAAACCCCTTCAGGATTTACCCTTTAAGCGCCATCCTGTTTATATCTCTTCGCTCAATTTACGGTGAAGAAAGGATTGCCTTTGATACTTATCAGGTATATAATAATTGCTCTGCATTACAGAAGCGTAATTTAAAAACCCATATAGAATTTAGGAGGATTGTTATGTTTGATGTAAATATCTGGATGATCGAATTGACTGATAAATTAAAAAATACTTTTTCAGGCAGGCTTCAGCTTGTGGGATTACAGGGGAGCTACCGCAGAGGCGAAGCGCATGCGCAAAGTGATATCGATGCAGTCGTCATCTTAGATACGTTGTCTTTAGAGGATTTAACGCTCTATAAGCAAATACTTTCGTCTATGCCGGAAAGTGATAAAGCGTGCGGCTTTATCAGCGGAAAACAAGAATTGCTGAACTGGCCGAAACATGAGCTGTTTCAGTTCGTCTATGACACCACTGCATTTTGGGGCGAAATGAGCGGCCTGTTTCCCGAAATAGAACAGGAAGATATCATCACGAGCGTTAAAATCAGCGCATCCGGCCTCTATCATTTATGCTGCCACACGTTTATTCACGATTACGATAACATAAACTTGCTCAAAAGCTTTTTTAAGTCTGCGTTTTTTCTTTTGCAGGCACTCTATTATTTATGCAATGATGTTTACATACACACAAAAAAAGAACTATTGCCCTTAATTAAAGAGGATGAACACAAGATACTTGAGATCAGTATGAACTGGGAGAACTATGAACAGGCAATTCTTGCAAATCCTGATCCTTATTACAATTTAATCTTTAAGTGGTGTGCAAACATCATAAATACGACTGCTTTGCATCAACTTTAGTCTCAATTACCATAAAATGTCAGATCATAACACCGCTAAGCTTTTTTCAAAAAATATATATTATTTCCCGTTTTTATTTCCCAAACTTATTCTAAAAATACCAGATAAAGCCGTTATATTCTGCTGCGTACAATGGAAAAATAGACGTAAACGCACAGAAAGGACACAAAAATGGGAAAAAAGAAGAAAAAACATCCAAACCCGGACTTGTTTGACACAAAAAGCATCGTCTCGTCAAACGATCAGACCGGCCTGACGCCATCCGGCGTATTGACTGATGAAGACAGCAGAGCATTTCGTAATTTATACGGCGCGGATATCCCCGATGCCAAAATTAACAAAACTTACAAAAAACGGAAATAGCGTAAAGCAGCCCTTTGGGCTGCTTTACTTTGCAGACAAATGATATTCAAAGCCGCATCAACATTCCTTTATTTAAAACCGGTACGACGTCGAATTTATCTACCGTACAGCAATAATCCAAATCTTCCGTATAACCCAATCGCAGCAGCCGGCGGGCGTGCACGGAGCGGCTCAGCACCGCTTTAAGCGTGCCTTTATTTTGTTCGTAGAACGTACTCAATAAATATGCGCTGTCGGATAATTCACACGTTGTATCCGCCATCAGGCGCGCGATCGCGGCACCCGCACACAGCCCATCTTCCAACGCAAAACGTGCCAGCGTGCCGGAGCAAACGATGACGACATCTTCGCCGCCATCTAAAAGCCGGTCGACAACGGCCTGAAGGTTCAACAAAGACAACGCATACAATGCGGTTGCTTCCGCAGCATTACCGATCGCTACCGTACCGTTCGTCGTCGTAATGCCGATCAGCTTACCTTCTACAGCCTCAGGCGTATATTCCAATGGCGAGTTGCCAAAATCAAACCCCGGTATTTTGTTGCACGCGCGTTCCCCGCCGAGCAAAATTTCTTCCGTACTGTCTTTGCGATATTGCTCTGCGCCCTCCACACTTAAAAACGGTACGATACCTTTCGCACCGTTGGCCATTGCCGCCGCCACGACAGACGTAAAGCGCAGCACATCGATAACTACAGCATTCTTCCCTTTCACGCGCTCTTTTGAACAGGTTTGTGCAGTGAATACGACATCGATATTCATCCCTAAACTCCCCTTTTTCTCAATTTCAATCATTATATCACACCGGCCATCACCTGAAAACTGCTTTCATTTAACCGAACATCCCGTGTGCTCCGTTATGGCCGTAAAAGCTTGATGGTTTTAAATTTAATATAAACTTCATCTTGCGCTTTAAATTGCAAAATGATATGCTTGGCAGGAATGCACAAACAAAAAAACACTATATTATAAACGCACATGAACTATGTATCGCATACTAATACGCATTAAAAGCGTGCACATTTTAAGTACCCTCATAACACTGCGGCGATGTAATTATGTGTTCCATCATTGGAGGATTTACGATGCCCTCTTTTCGCTATGCTCAAAAAGAAGACTGCCCGTTGATACTGCAATTCATTAAAGAACTGGCAGAATACGAGAACTTACTCGACGAAGTCGTCGCAACAGAAGAATTGTTGTATGAATGGCTCTTTGTCAAGGAAAAAGCCGAAGTCCTGTTTGCATTAAATGGCGATGAAGAAGTTGGATTTGCATTGTTTTTTCATAATTTTTCGACCTTCTTGGGCAGAGCAGGCATTTATCTCGAAGACTTATACGTAAAACCACGTTTTCGCGGATGCGGATATGGGAAAGCGTTGCTGCAAGAACTCGCCAACATTGCTTTGGACCGAGGATGCGGGCGGTTGGAATGGTGGTGCCTGGATTGGAATAAACCGAGCATTGCGTTTTACTTATCATTGGGGGCCGAACCGATGGACGAATGGACCGTCTACAGAGTTTCCGGCGATGCTTTGACCGATCTGGCAGGTGGTAAAAAATAAATATTTATCATCCATAAAATAAAGAGGTTTTGATCATATGATCAAAACCTCTTTTTATGACCGTGCATAATGCAGCGTGTACGGACAGGCGACCATACATTTTAACGCACAGCAACATCGCTCAACGTCGATGAGCACTTCGCACCTTTCACCACGCCACTCTTTGCCGCTCAATGCCTTCGTCTCACACACTTCAACGCACCGATTACACATACCGCATCCCTGCGGCACAGGCAGGGCATGATCTGCTGTGATGGGCGCATCGGTCAGCACGGAACACAATACGAGCGCACAGCCATACTTTTCTGTAATGAGAAGATTGTTCTTGCCGATAAAGCCCAATCCGCCAAGCCGGGCGACCGTCTTTTGCGGCAGGACGCTGAAGCCACGCTTCGTCGCCAGGTCGAGATACATCGGTTCGGCAATTTTACATTTTACAATGCTCTTCTCCGACTGAGAGTGCGCGCGATAACCTCTTTGGTTCAACTCATCCGCCAACCAGTCGGCCATCTTTTCAATATCGGATTCCTTTTTCAAATACTCGTCTTCCACAGGCCGATTACGATAAACATCCAATATAAAGGCTTTCGACAGAGCAAAACCAATCAAAACGGCCTTATCAAAGCCAAATCTGTCTTTCTCCGGTAAAATCGAAAGATCGACAAAGCGCAGGATATCAACACCTTTACCAGCCAATAAACGTTTGACTTCCCAATTCAATGCCGTCACCTCAATTTTTCAGCCAATAAGCGCTGCCGTCTTTTGTCCGGTCTAAAAAGCCGTATTGAACCAAATAGCGCCGCACAGTTGAAAAGTCTTCATAGAAACGCTTAATCACTTCGTTGACTTCCTTTTCAGTGTAAGTTCTGTTGCGCTCAAACTGCTTTGTCAGATGCTTTAAAATAATAATCTTCTTTTTTTCCTTTACGGGAAAATTCTTCATAAGAAGCCGGTTTTCTTCATCAAAGTAACGTGCGAGCACCTCGTCTTCTTCCGCTTTCGTAATCGCATAACGCGCATCCAGCATCGTCGCCGTCCGGTGAACCTCAATAAGTTCATCTTCCTGATTTTTGCGAGCCTGCTTCTTTTCTTCGAGTAATTCCGCCATCGCGACGATGATTTTTGCCTGCTTATACTTCTCCTTCATCACAAAACGTTGATGGCGAATCGTCGATGTGTTTGTCGCTCCTGTAATCTCCGCAATTTCCTTATCCGTCTTTCCCGCGTAAAACAGCTTCATCAACGCTTTCTGATGTTCCGTAAGCGACGTATATACCTTGCTCATCTTAAGGTAATAGTCAAAAGGGGAACTGTGTTCGCTGCAAATGTGCGCCTGCACAGCCCGTTCAGCCGTATACAGCTTTTCTTCCTGCGGATAGATGATGCCTTCTTCAAAATACGCCCCGCAAATCAGGCAGTAAAACGCTCCCTGATCAAAATAATATCCGGCTTTTAATTCCTCTACACTTGCCTGCCAAAAGTAGTCTTTTTTCATAAACATTTTACTTTTAAGTTTATATATTTTATAAACATATACTATTATAGTTTTTATTTTATCTTTTGTCAAATGAGGTCAGGCAAAAGCGTCAAAATGCATAAAAAAGACAGGCTCTTTAGCCTGCCAGAGCATCAAGGAACCCCGGAATCCAATGGTAAAAACCGGGGTTTATTTTATAAAAGTATCAAAACAGATAAAAAGCTTCTCTACGCTTATATCATCCGTTTTTTTAGCAAATATTTTAACTAACCCTGTTGTTCTCTTTCGATTTCTGCAAATACACACTCAATCTCGACGCCACGACGACTATGCCATTACAGCAAAGATTTTCCCGCGCTAAACGCCTTTCCAACCACTTGATCAACACTGCAATACTCTGCACCGATCATTATAAACGGCGAAATTTTCTCTACATCGGGCTTATTTGCACACATTTTACTTTCTGTAGCATAGGCAGCTACAATTTCACCATAAAAAACATCGAATCCTCTGACCGTTACACGTTGAAAGACCTTGCACAAAAAATTCATTGGACATTCTTCAATCATAGGCGCATTTCCAGCCTCATCAAAAAACGAATGGAACAGCTTTGACTTATCGGTATCCTTGCCTGACACAAGCCCACAGAAATCCGCCTGCGGCAACAAGTCGACGGAAGGAATATTGATACTGAAATAACCGTTTTCCTTTACGCCGGCCGTAGTATAGTGTGTACTTTTCAGTGACACGTATAAAACCGGGTCGAGACATACACACCCCACTGCCCCTGCCATGACATAATTCGGCTTATCCTCCACCATAGCGCCTGCCAGTGCTGCCGGAAAAGGGCCAAAGGGCTGGTTTTCCAATTTGATCTTTTTCAATCTATATCACTCCTTTTAATTTCAGATAGAATACTTAAAGTTATGCTCTTGGAAAAACGCCGCATGCAGCGGCGTTTTTTGCATTCAACATACTTTGTATTTTCCCAAAACTACCGTTCTCATTTTAAACAGATCACGATTATACACCATTTAAAATGATGAGACAAAGCAAACAGGCAGGTTTTCCAGCCTGTTTATTTATACGTCTTTGCTTTCTCCCAGCAATCGTTGTTGTAGTACGCCAGCGTACCGTCGCAGATGACGGAGACTTTTGTGCCGGCGCCATGATGGCTGAGTTCTTTAAGCACATCGTCCCAAGTCGGCGCAAAAACCATCTTTGAACGGTCACCGAACCACGCGAGATCGGAATAGCCATACGTCGAAGAATGATAGACAAATTTATTTAATCCAGCACGCGCTTTGCTGAGTTTGCCCCACAGGCGGCCACCCGTTTCCGTACCAAACGCACCGAGCAGATAATGTGTCATCTGGCCCATTTGCGTAAAGTTTACGAGTACAACATCGCCGCCACGCTCCTGTGAAATACCCAGAGCCGCCATTGCCGCAGCCAGCGAAGCTTCGTTTGCTTTTGCGTTCGCATTGATGATGACGATGTCTTTATCCTGCGACAATTGTGTCGCATAGAGATACTGCGCATCTTTGACGCCTTCGTAATATTCCGCAATCGGATCGCCTGCATAAACCTTAACCGGCACAAGCTTGGAGTTATAGATACAGTCGACTTTAAAGAACGGCCCAACCATCTTGACCATTTCTTCAATCTCGTTACGCATCGCATCTACTTCAAGTTTACCGACGTTTGTGACGATATTCAACTTGTTTTCAATTAAGAACTTCGTACCTGTCACGTGATTTTTATGTACCGTATCGGCATCCGCAATACCCGGGAATAAAATCTTCCCGCCGCCGCCGTACGCATTGAAGATATGCGGCGTAATCGCGCCGAGCCCGATCTTTAAATCACAGCTCATAAACTCTTTGTTGATCTTAACGACCGTTCCGTCTTTTGTCGTACCGACTTCGACACAGTTCTCATAAGGGTTGTGATTAAACACTTCATAGTTCTGAACGATGCGCTCGCCCAGTTTGGCCGCAAACTGTTCGGTCGTGTGCGCGCCATGCATCCCCACCGCACAGATAAAGCGAATCTGATCCTTTTGAATACCTGCTTCGTGCAGGATATCCAATGTCGCTTCCGCCATAATTTTTGTCGGCGTACCGCGCGTCATATCATCGAAAACAATGGCTACTTTTTTAGCGCCTTTAGCCATTTCCCCGAGCTTCTTACAGCCATAAGGCTGATTAATTCGTTCAATGATTTGCTCTTTGGTCATAGCGGGCAGCTCGTCGCCCTTCATCCCGTGGTACTCTACTTCCCATTCGTCCGGCAAAAAGATGTCGACAGGCTCCCACGAGGTCCAACTATTCTGCTCCAGTGTGTATTTCTTCATGAAATACCTCCTTATTCTTCTTTTCTTCTTTTAAACCTTTACAAATATATTACCATATATCGCTATTCCGTCAAGAAAGATTTGGCTTGTAAAATGTACTTTTAAAAAGACGAAAAAATGAAAGAGGTTGATTTTTATCAATTTTAATCTTATTTTTGCGTAACGCACAATTTCTTATGCTCACTGCGTCGTTGACCTCTTTTTCATCACACAGCCCTGTCGCTGCCTTTTACATCACCCTATGCCGATTCTCATGTGCCAATGGAGTGATCTTAACAGGTTTGCAACCATTCTATTCCGAAATAGATTTCTATTTATTGCCCTTTAAAATTAAAGACAATAAATTCGTTATTTATTTAACAAAATATTGCTCGTTATTTCTATATCAATGCTATACAGAATTACTCTTTATCTACCAAAACGACGGTAATGTCCTGCACGCTGATGCTTTGCGTCGTCCACACACCGTCTCCCAAATCCCAGAGCATTTTTGACGTGCCGTGATCTTTGAGCACAGCGCCGATATCATAGCCTTTTTCTGCCGCCCGGACAGCTGTCGATTCGTCAATGATCCCGCCGGCCAAAGCCGCCACGCCCATTGCCGCAGCCTCATCGTCAAAATGGCCGCCGGGCCCATCCGTACCATCGGTATCGACAGAACCGATCACCGTCCGCTTCGTCTTACCCGCCAGATAGCTTGCCGCTGAAGCGACCAGTTCCTGATTACGGCCGCCGACACCTTTGCCCTTGCCGAC
>CALGIV010000044.1 GCA_937914785.1 uncultured Eubacteriaceae bacterium
ACTCCCGCCAATATCTTGCGCCAAACCTTTGATCGGATATAGCTCTAATTTACTGCCTTGATTATTAAAAAAGACAATTGGAGGGCTGTCCTCTTTTTCATATGTACGAAAGCCGATATTTTTATAAAACGCCAGAGATTTTGCCATATCACTTACGCCCAGACAGATCAAATTTATTCTATTCATCATCAAATCTCCTTTACAAGTTTGCTTTTCATCGCAATTATACCATAAAACAAAAATCGTTTCTGTGGAATGATCACTCAATTTCCATAGAAACAATTCTGGAGCGGGTGAAGGGAATCGAACCCTCGTAGTCGGCTTGGGAAGCCGATGCTCTACCATTGAGCTACACCCGCAAACAAAGCTTATTATACTGCGCGCAAAAAGAAAACACAAGCGCTATTTTTCTGAATAATAAGATACCCCGCCTTCTTCATCAATATAAAATACCGCATAATCGGTAAAATAGCTCTCGCCATAAATATTGACGATTTCAAAGCAATAATAATAGTCACCCTCTTCAAGCGGCCCTTCGGTAATTTCAAGCCCGCCTTCCGGCACGTAATACGCCTTACCATAGATTACAGACTCCTGCCCGCTCTCAAAGTCGACGACGTCATAGATCGGCACGATCTTATCCCCGGCTTTTACGGCAATTTCCTTACCCGGCTTGCCAGTCTCTGCATCAATTCCCTCCCAGGCGCCGACTACCGCATATTCCTGTGTCTGCCAATACCATTTTACACGAATAAAGCTTTCCGTATCATTTAACAGCACCGGTACGGAATAGATGGCAAATGCCGCTTTCTCATCGACCAAATAAGTGCACAAATATTGACCATCGCCAAGAAGCGGCCAAGTGCCGTAGAAATTATCCGCCGCATATCCGTTTTCCCACTCGACGTAAACGTCACATCCGCTGCCTAAGTAAACGGCCTCCTGCCCTTCGTCTTTATAAAGCGAAAAACAGATTTGCTGCACTTCGGGCAGAGAAGACTCTGCAATTTGCATCACATAATAACCTTCTTCGTCGATATGCGGCTCGACGGCCATCGCAATTTCATCTGTTCCATACGATGTTTCATACCCGCCCCAGATACTGAAAAGCCGCTCCCATTGCCTTTCAACGACATCGAACAGATATTCCAAAAATCCTGCTCCACCCCCAACTGTGCCACCTTTACCTGCAACTTCTTCGACGTAATAAGCATAATACGGACTTGCCGCAATATCAATAAAGACGGCAAGCTCGCGACTGTTGTCCCTTTTAAGCGGATAATAAACCGTCAATCCCGTCGCATTTTCATAGATATCGCCACTGATCGCATACACAACAGCCTCATCCAATTCATCGATGAGCGTCTGCGCGCTTTGCCCCACAACTGGCAAAAGCTGCTGCGCCATATCACCAAGGTCTACCAAATTGCTGTAGCCCTCCCGATAGGAGTTTCCGCCAAAGTTTTCTGCTTTGGCAATCCCACGGGCCATCTCTGTTAAAGCTGTTTTATCTTCTGCCGCAACTGAAATGGCATACGAAAAGTCATGAAAAGCGTACAACACGTCTTCTATTTCTGCCAAATCGACGACCGAAAGCGTCGCGATACTGGCCTCGTAATAATCCTCACTTTTCCGGTAATAGCCATCACAGATCACCTGGCCGAGCTGCGCGCCATCCGCCTCCGGGCTTTCGTTTAAAAAAGCAGCCCAATCCTCATAATCCCAACCGCGTCCAAGCGCAGTATCTTCTGAAGCGATCATATAACGCGCATGGGGCATAAGCAGGCTCGCCGCTTCCAGCGGAGCCATCAGGCAGGTATCAAACCCGACAAATTCGAATTTATCCGTCATTTCATCATTTACGCGGTCGAAAGCATTGGCCATTTCGCGCAATGTCAGGCTGTCGCCGTAAAACAATTCGTCATAGGCAAAGCCTTCAATACTGCCGCCGCCGTGGTTCCAGAAAATCACGCCGATCTTTTCAGCGGGATAATTGCTTACTCCCCATGACAAAAATTCATACAATGTGTTCTCCGCCCCCATGTTGGCAACAATATTTGCCTCATCGACCAACTGCAGTGCGCCTTCTTTTACGACGAACCGCTGCATTCGTTCTGCGTCAACTTCATTTAAGTGCCACGTATCCGCTCCGCCCGTCTGCACGACCACGGTTAATTCTTCCCCATAAGGAATCCCCATCAGCTCCTGCAGGTTCATCGTCGCAAATCCGTTGACACTCTCCAGGTCTGAACCGCACAGGTAAATTAATATCGTCCATCCCCTCTGCCCCATCGGTATCTCTTCTTCACGCTCCAAATACGCCAATTCGAGCGGCTCCATCTCTTTCAGGCTTTGAATCGATGTCTGCGAGCCACATCCGCTCAATAAAAAAACGATAAGAAGCAAAAGGATTGTTACTCTTTTTTTCATAGTCTATATCACTCCAGTTGTATGGATTCATTATATAGGTTTCGACAAGTAAATACAATATGAGCTGCCATAAAATTACATTTGGGGTATTGTTTTATGGGGATTGTGGTAGTTGTTTCTTCCTAGATAGGAGTTTATTTTTGAAAACAGGGTTTTAGGATCATATTGAATATATAGTGTTCTCACAACCACTTTTGTCAAAGGTGTAAATGATGATTCCTGCAAAAATTATTTTTTTGTTTTTTTAATTTGTTTAATTACGTGTTTACCTGGTAAGATGTTTCTTTGAAGCACTAAACTATCACAACATAGAAACGCTTTTGCAAATTCTATGAGAAATTCTATTTTCTCATCGCCGGATAGCTCTTGAAATTCGCATACTCAAAAAAATAAATGCAAATAAAACATATCCCCCCAAATCATTAGAGTTACGTTTTTTGAAATGAGTATGTCCCATCAGATTGTAAATTGTGAATCGAACTTTCAATAAAAACAGCATTATCTATGGTTTTAGTGTTTCTTAGAGATTGCAAGTTTAGAATTTATGTTTGAATATTCCGACCAATTATGAAAAAAAGCCAGCTTCTGTGAAGCTGGCGGAGCAAGTAAAAACACTTTTTCCGATTATTATGCTGACCGCAAAAATTGAAGATATAGATAAAATAATGGGGTTGAACATTGGAGCTGACGACTACATTATAAAACCGTTCAATCCTTTAGAGGTTGTTGCAGGAGTAAAAACTCAATTACGATGGTGCAGGCCTTGGCCTTGCCATTGTGAAGGGAATTGTTGGCTTGCATCACGGACAAATAACAGCGATAAGCAAAGATGATTTGATTGAATTCAGCGTCCTGCTCCCCATTTCATAGAAAATTCGTAAAGAATTTAATATAGAAATTTTAGAAATACGTCGGAAATAACGAAAACACAGCACTCTTGTTTTTGGTACAGTTATTGTATCAAGACAAGAGTGCTGTTTTTACGAACAATCCAAAGGAGGATCAAAATGCAAACAAATATGAGACAGGCAAAAGAGCGCAAAAAGAATATCAGAAAATCATATTTATTTATTTTACTGCTCGTTTGCGCAGTGGCAGCGGCTTATGTTGTGGTAAACATTATAGATAATCAAACATCATATCATCCGCCCAACATATCAGGACCGGAAGCTATCCCCCAAAACGCACAAAGCAATTCCTCAGGCAATGGGAAGGGATATGCCAACGAAAACGAATGGTATCTGATTTTAGTCAATAAATGGAATCCCATAGAAGCAAACAGCAATATTGAGGTAATCGAATTGTCAAATGGAGAGCGTGTTGACGAGCGAATTTATCCCTATTTACAAGAAATGTTCGATGCCGCCCGAAAAGACGGCATATATCCAATCGTCGCTTCCGGTTATAGAACTGAGGAAGAACAAACAAGAATATATAACGAAAAGCTTTCCGCTTATATGGCGGATGGGCTATCTTACGAAGAAGCTAAAAACGAAACGGAATTTTGGGTAGCTGTTCCCGGCTCAAGCGAGCACCAGTTCGGGCTCGCTGTTGATATTAATGCTGACGGTGTTCATTCAACCGATTACGAGGTTTACGATTGGCTTGCAAACAACGCCCATCTCTACGGCTTTATTACTCGCTACCCATTCGGTAAAACTCACCTGACAGGTGTGGAAAATGAGCCATGGCATTACCGCTATGTCGGAATAAATGCTGCCACTGAAATATACAATCAAGGTATTTGTCTTGAAGAATATCTCGGCAAGGTAAATTAGAGGATGATTTCTAAAGATTAACACAGGTATTTCCGTTTCTGCTTCCTCTGCGTAAACGGCAAAGAAAAAAGATTTTTTACTTGAAACTGCAGTTTAACGGAAATAAATATACAAAAAACAATGTATGATGAATTACTGCCGAATACGGTTTTTGAAACCTCATCCTTGATGCTAAACTAAAACAACGAATTTGATATAAAATACCAATTTAATAAGGTGCATAACCTTAAACTTGCAGCCAAAACGATAGACCGAGTTGCTATTGAGCCGAACGAATCATTTTCATTCTATCGGCTCGTTAGGTTTGCAGACCGTAATGAGCCTTACAAGGATGGACTAAACCTTGTTGACGGTAGAATCATCGGTTCATACGGCGGCGGTCTTTGCCACAATTGAGCAATATGCTGTTCTAGATGTTCCTGCATACACCGATGGCGATTGTTGCAAGGCACGGCCCTGCCTTGCCGAGCGACGGAGGACTTCCGTTTGAGCAGCTGTCTCCCCCTTTGAATTCTAACCAGCCGCGGGGTTTTGCGCGCTTTTCACCTGCTGGAAAAGTGCAAAGGGTGTTGGATGTAAAAACATAGAAGTAAAAACGATGATTTATTGATCTCTGGCATAGTAGAGTGGTTTTTATCAGCCAGAACCTGTCTGCCTTTCATTGTTTATTCATTGAACAATTTGCGCTTTTTCAAGGCTGAATTTTTTTCAACTATCCCTTTAAAGTTATAATCAAGCCAAAAGTACAGGCAATAAAACTTTTTACTTTTGATAACCGCTTGTTTTCAAGATAAATAAAAAGAGCCGCTTGGCTCTTAATTTCCTACAATACTATTATACCATATGGTATGCGGACATAACGGACAACATAATAAGTTTTTTGGTTTTTTGCCGGTTTTCAAAAACTCATTACGTGTGACACATTCGACAATCTTCATCACTCGCTAAAGAAGCAGTTTCACGCTATAAATTATCGACAAGCAATTTACGGTACGAAGCTCCGATTCACTCTACCCTTTTCCTAATCCACTCCCACTACGGTTCCATCAACGACTTTTTCAAAACTCTGAACAATAAAACAGACCAAAAGAATCAAACCAAAATCCCGCGTCCTATCAATGAACCAAAACACCGGATTCATCCAACTCCGCAGAAGATTGCCCGGAAGCACAAACAGCAAAAGAACGACTGCAACAATCAGTGGGATGATGCGGATTTTGACTTTTCCCTTTACTTTGAAAAGGCTTACGATGCGTTCCAGACAGATGGTGATGCCGAGCAGAAATGCCGGAAAGTAGTAGATGATATATCCCAGATAATGAGCTTTAATCGCCGTGTTTATTCCCATCCAATACAAAATATCCTGCCGGAAATACCCCAACAATAAAACAACGGCCGCCAATACAATCTGACATACTATCACTTTGTAATTTAAAGGCTTCATCATACACCTCCTATCTCATATTATACTACTCGTTTACACATTTGTCGAAATAAGTCGAATATTTTTAGATAAAAAATGAAATCCATGTAAATGCGGTCAGGGAATTGTAAAATCTTGATATACAAAAAACAAGGCAAAGTCCTCAAGCTTCGCCTTGTAAAATACTTGTAATATCTTTATAAAAACCATTTATTGCACCTTTAAATGTACAAACCTCGGCTTACCCTGCCGACTCAAACTGGCTTTCATACAGGTTCGCATAGAATCCTTTCTGTGCCATCAACTCATCGTGCGTCCCCTGTTCGACGATATCTCCGTCGTTCATCACGAGAATTTTATCCGCATTGCGGATCGTCGACAAGCGGTGCGCGATGATAAAGCTCGTGCGCCCACGCATCAGGTTATCCATCGCCTTCTGAATCAGCACTTCCGTCCGCGTGTCAACACTGCTCGTCGCCTCGTCGAGAATCAAAATCTCAGGGTCTGCCAGAATCGCCCGCGCGATCGTCAGCAGCTGTTTCTGCCCCTGCGAGACATTGGTCGCCTCTTCGTTCAGTTCCATTCCATAACCACCGGGCAGCGCGCGAATAAAATGATCGGCCTG
>CALGIV010000045.1 GCA_937914785.1 uncultured Eubacteriaceae bacterium
CGACTGAGACAAAGCTGTTTGAATCGCTGCTTGAGGCGATGGATAACAAGGGCATTAAAGCGCGGGCCGCGCAGCCGGAGCAGATTTTGCTTGAGCAGGCGGTTATCGACGTCTATGCGCCGATCTATGAAGAATACGACGAGATCAACGCTTATTCCATCGTGATGAAAATAACGTACGGTGAGGTAAAGATGTTGTTTACCGGCGATGTACCGGCGGAACAGGAAGCGGAGATTTTAAACAATGATCTGACCTGTCATATTTTAAAAGTGGCGCATCACGGCAGCCTGACTTCGACGAGCGAGGCGTTTGTCAAAGCGCTGGGCGAAGACTGTGCGTGTGCGGTTATTTGTGTCGGTGAAGATAACCGATACGGCCACCCGTCGGAAGAGGTCGTTGAAAGATTGAAAGCTTATGATATCAGCGTGTATCCCACGAGCTATTACGGCAATATTATGTTCGTCACAGATGGCGAGGAATGGCGGTTGGAATATGGCATTTAAACGCGCGGTCGTAGACAGAATCGAAGATCACGATATGGCTGTTTTGGAGTTGGAGGATGGGACCTTTGTCGACAAACCGCTGTCTTATTTTAAGGATACGATAAAAGAGTGTTCGCACGTATTGTTGTATGATGATTACGGTGTATTGGATTCTGATCATCCGAAAAAGAAGATTAACTTAAACGACTATTTTCATTAGGAGGTTGCTGTGGAACGGATTGTATTCATCATATCGGATTTTATCATTCCGGCTGTAATGATCCTCTGGGGGATCAGGCATCGGAAAAATTATCCGCCCAAGCCGGTTGACCGCGGCGCCTATCGTTCCAAAAGGGCGCAGCGTACGAAAAAAAGCTGGGTATATGCCCAAAAAAGATTTGCACAGCTCTGGATTATTTTTGGCTGCGTTGTGCTCATTATCAATCTGATCATTCGCTTTACACTGCCGCTGGAAGACGCGATGAAAACGTTGATTAACTTAATTCCAAGCGGGCTGGGGATGCTGATGCCTTATATTCTCGTCGAGCGGGAACTTAAACAAAAGGTCTATGACCGCATCGATCAAAGCGAAAAGAAATAATATGTAACAAAGCTGTAAGATAATACAGATAGCATACAAATAATTGAAAAAGTATTGACGAAAGTCTAATAAAATGAGAAAATAGATAGCACATAACATTTGAGCTGAAAAAGCAAAGAACCAAAAGGAGTATTTTATGAAAAAATTTGCAAGTGTACTGTTAATTCTGATGTTGGCGATGTCGCTGTTTCTCCTCGCGGCGTGCGGAACGACCGATGACAATGGTGGCGGGAATGGTGAATCCAACGAATTCCGCGTAGGAATGGAATGTAACTACGCGCCGTTTAACTGGACGCAGACCGACGACAGCAACGGTGCCGTGCCGATTCAGGGCGGCGGTTATGCCGGCGGCTACGACGTCGAGATCGCAAAGCTTATCGCTGAAGGCTTGGGCAAAGAGCTCGTAATCGTCAAGACGGAATGGGACGGCCCGACACCTGCGCTGACGAGCGGTAAGATTGACGCGATCATCGCGGGGATGTCTCCAACGGCAGAGCGAAAAGAGACGATCGACTTTTCGGACAACTACTACAATTCCGAACTCGTCGTTGTCGTAAAAAAAGACTCTGAGCTGGCAAATGCAAAGACGTTAAACGACTTTGCAGGGGCGAAGGTTACGGCACAATTAAACACGTTCCACTACACTGTTATCGAGCAGATGGAGGGTGTGGAACAGCAGGCTGCGATGGAAACTTTCCCGGCGATGATCGTCGCGCTGTCCAGTGGCAAGATCGACGGCTACATCTCGGAGCGCCCGGGCGCTGTAAGCGCAGTCGCTTCAAATCCGGAGCTGACCTTCATCGAGTTTGAAGAAGGCAAAGGTTTTATCGCTTCTGAAGAAGATACGGCCATTGCCGTTGGACTGGTAAAGGGAACGGATGCAACGCAGATCAATGAAATCTTAAACGGCATTACGAAAGAACAGCGTGAAGAACTCATGAACACCG
>CALGIV010000046.1 GCA_937914785.1 uncultured Eubacteriaceae bacterium
AGCCCGGCGACTGCGTGGGCATCTACATCAACGGCGGGCCGAAACAGTTCATGGTCCGCGTGAAGTGAGGGAGGGAGGGCAGAGCACATGCCAAACTGGATTAATGTAGTGCTGATGCCCGTCGTATCAACACTGGTGGCGGGATTGACGGCGGCAGTCAAACATCTTTGGAGCAAGCAGAAAGCCCAGGAGGCGGCGCAGAAAGCCGCGAAGCAGGCGCGGGACGAAGAGGTCAGTAATATGCGTGAAGGTATGCTTGCCCTGATGCACGACCGGATTTTTGCAATCTACGCCGAGTGCCAGAAAAAAGGCTATGCGAGCGTAGAGGATCTCCGGAATCTGGAATACCTGTACCGCCCCTATCATACGCTGGGTGGAAATGGGACAGGCACGGAACTGTTTGAGCGCGTGAAGAAAATGCCAACCGAGCCGCCGCAGGCAGCGACGGCGTAAAAAATATTTTTGCCCCGTATGTGGGGACAAGAAAGAAGGACTTTATTATGAATTTTAGTAGAGCATTTCAGTTAATGAAACAAGGTAAAAAGGTGAAACTTCCGAATTGGGGCGGATATTGGGCTTGGGAAAAAGGTTCTATAATGATGCATACAAAGGAAGGTAACGTTATCGACATTAGAGATACTAAGCGGCCTGAATACACATTTGGGAACGTAGCCTCCAATGATTTTATTATTGCAAATAAATCCAATACCCCAATACTAAATGGAATGGTTTTTATTCCTGAAAAAAAGTCTTTTGTATCGAAAAGTTTGTAATAAAGCCTTTACAGCAGAAAGAAGGATACTTATGGAGAAAATCAATTGGAAGCAGAAACTCACATCGCGGAAGTTTTGGGCAGCGGTTGTTGGCTTTGTCACCGCGCTGATGATCGCCTTTGCAGCGCCGCAGGCCACGATTACCCAGGTGACCGGCATTATTACCGCCGGGGCGACGCTGATAGCCTATATCGTCGGCGAGGGTATGATCGACGCGGCAAGCGCAGGGGCATCGGTTACGATCAACGGCGACGCGACAATTACAGGCGCGCAGGATAAAGTGCCGCAGACAGACGCGCCGGGCGAAAGTGGGGCGGTCGCGTCTAACACCACGGGTGCGGTGTAACAGGTGTCGAAACTGAAAAGGACATATTTATCTATAACCCATGGAGAATTTATTTTTCTCCATGGGTTATTTTATTGATATAGAAAAATATATTTAGTAATAAGGAGTGATTATATGTATAAAACATATAACGACATACCAGATTATGGTAAATCTGTAATAAAGAGGCTTATAGATATTGGCGCACTTGAAGTCTGCAAAGATGGTTCCATAAATATAACAGAGGACATGCTTCGAATTTTTGTAATACTGGCAAGAATAGGAATAATTTAGTATTGAATTTAGAACAAAATGGTATTAAAATCATATTGTCATATCTTGAGTTAGTTGTGATAATGGAGGATCATCAACATGATTACAGAGGAGAATATTAAAAGCATAACCTGTGGTATTTTATTTAACCCATCATTTAAATTGCTCGATTATTGGGGCGAAATTGCTGATGATATTTTGTATAACAGTGAGCAGTTTCCAGAGAAATTTTTCACAGATATAGGCTCTAATTATGCTAATGAACACATTATTCGCAACGAAGAAACGGAAGATTATATAAAAATTAATCAAAATAATATTATTTTTCGCCAAAAAATAAATAATAAATTTGACAAAGAATATGAACTTTTTCATGATAGAGTAGTTCATTGTCTTGTTCCGAATATTGTATCAGATTATAATCTTGTTGTAAGAAGAATTGGTATAGTCTATATCTGTAAATTAAGTGAGCAAGAAATAAGAGATTTTTCTTCACTTTATTTCAAACCGGAAATTAAAAATATTTTGGACTTTCGATTTTCTAAAAAATATCCAGCACGCACATCTATATGGCATGGTAAGGAAGATTTTATTAATAAAATCATTACCGTTGGTTCTATTACCGATAAAATTAATGGAGTTTCGTACGATTATCAGCACCATTTTATTCCACCACAAGCTGACATTCGAGATGTAATTAATAAGGTATTTGAACAAGGTAAAACAGCATTTAGCAAAGATGTTGTTTCAGGCATCAATGGTGCAGGGGAATAGAATGCCGAAAGTAAGAATAAAAACAATAAAAACGCGTTTTGAATCCAATCAGTATAGAAATTCATTAAAACAGCCAATGCCGCAAAGCAATACTACTACATATGAAGAAAATAGAAATTTGCTGGGCAGCGATGAGATCGGGCTCAACTCAGAACCTATATCCCGGCATGATAAACCTGTTCCGAAGAGAATCAGATTTAAGATTAGCGATTTTCTAAAAGATCATATAGCCGAAACCATATTATCGATTATTATAGCCGTTTTAGTGGGCATATTAAGTTGGATAGCATCTAGTTTAATTAATACACAAAAAAATGAGGCCGTAATATATGATCAGATAGAAAATTTAAGGAATAGCCTTTCTACTTTTCAGGATAATTGTGTAACCAAAGAAACACTTGATTTAAAATTGAAACTGTTACAATCGGAGATAAAAAATTCTTCCAAAGATGAACAAGCAAAAATTGAACAAGAAATTTCAGATATTAAAAACGAAATTAAAAATAACAGAAATTAGTGAACTTTAGCGTATCGAGGCTATTCCGCCGCAGGGGCGGATGTTGCACTCTTCCTGTTTCTGTCGGGGCATCCGGTTAATTCCGGGTGTCCCTTATTTTTTGCTTGAAATCCGTTAAATTTATAGTTATAATAATTACATT
>CALGIV010000047.1 GCA_937914785.1 uncultured Eubacteriaceae bacterium
ATCCAACCTCGGATTTGCCGTATACAGCCCCTCAATATCGGATAAAATGATCAACGCCTCCGCCTGCGTCAGATAAGCGACCATAGCCGAAAGATTATCGTTGTCGCCAATCTTTAATTCATCCGTCGCTACCGTATCATTTTCATTCACAATCGGAATAACATCCATCTCAATAAGGCGCCGGAACGTGTTTTCGATATTACACAAACTGACATCGCCGCTCGTGATATTATCCTTCGTCAAAAGCACCTGCGCAACCGTATGATGGTATTCGGCAAACATCTTATCGTAAAGATACATCAACTCACATTGCCCGACAGCCGCTGTCGCCTGTTTTGTCGGAATATCTTTCGGCCGTTCGCGCAATCCAAGCTTACCCATCCCAACAGCGACTGCCGCCGAGGTGACGATGATGATTTCCTTACCTGAATTTTTGATATCGCTGAGCACTTTTACAATTTTCTCCATTGCGCGGATGTTGATCATCCCCTGCGAATGCGTCAGCGACGATGAGCCAATTTTAACGACGACGCGCTTTGCCTGCCTCATATCCATAGCCGTTATTCCTCCGAGTTCGAAATAGTATATCTATATAGTATAGCATTTTACTCAAAAGGAATAAAGCATTAAGGCGCTTCTTTTTGGAAATAATCCGCAATATTTTGTGCCGCAACGGCGCCGACGCCGTCTACACACCCAATCTCTTCAACGCTTGCCGTTTTAATTTTATCCAGAGACTTAAAATGCGCCATCAATGCAGCACGGCGTTTTGGTCCTATGCCCGTAATTTCCGTCAATTCCGAAGCGAGAAGATTTTTGCGCCGCACGACAGAATGGTATTCGTGTGCGTAACGATGCACTTCTTCGGAAATCTCGTTTAATAATTTTGAACAGGCACGCAATTGCCTCAGTTCATATTCTTCATCCTGTGTTACGAGCGCGCACAAACGATGACGATTGTCTTTTTTCAACCCCGCAACGACAATATCGTATCCAAACGTATCGACGATGCTTTGAATGATTTGCCTGTGCCCTTTTCCCCCGTCGGCAAAAATGATATCCGGCAACGGCAAAAACTTCATATTCGCGTCTTCTTTTTCACGCGCCATCTCGTCGCTCGCACGCTTTAGCCGTCGGTAGACTACTTCGGCCGTGGCCGCATAATCATCCTGCCCCTCAACCTCTTTGATGCTGAAACGCCGATAAGCTTTCTTCGTCCGCTGCGTCTTTTCATAGACGACCATTGCGCCAACATTGTCACTGCCCGCGATGTTTGAAATATCGAACGCTTCCATACGTTGAATCGGCCGTTCAAGTTTTAGAACAGACTGTAATTCCTCCATCGCTTCCCGTTCGCGCCGCGCGGCATTTTCCTGCCGACGGTTGTATTCGGCCAGAGCGTTTACGGCATTCAAGTTCAACATCTCCACAAGCCGCTTCTTCTCGCCCTTTTGCGGCACGAGGATATGCACTTTACTCTTTTTCTTCTCGCTTAACATTTCTTCAATCGCGCCGCGCTCTTCATCCAATAACGCGTACTGTAACATCACAGTCTTGGGAATGACGACATCCGTCGTATAATACTGCTTGACGAATTCCGTAATAATCCTCTCGTCGCTGTTTTCCGCCGTCCCCTCCAGCATAAACGTCTTTTTTTCGCTCAGGCTGCCCTGATCGCGCTCAAACATCGCCACGCACGCGCTGTCGCCGTGACGTGCCAAAGCAAAGACATCGCTGCGCGTGCTGTCGGCTACAGTGATCTTCTGCGTCTGCGTGATGTCGTTGACCGCAAAGATGTAGTCGCGGTAAGCCGCGGCGGCTTCATATTCCTGATGCGCGGAGGCGGCCAGCATCTTCTGCTCAATCTGTCCGATCAGGATGTCAAAACTTCCGCTTAAAATACGATCAATTTCCTCAATCCATACCATATATTGTGTATTATCAATTTTTTTGGCACAAGGCCCGACGCAGAGACCGATATCACAATTGATACAGGGACGCTTTTCTTTTTTCGTCTGTACCCCGATGCGTTTGTTGCACATCTTAATCGGATACAGTTTATTGATGATTTCGATGCTTTTACGCGCCGAAAGCGCATTGGTATACGGCCCGTAATACTTACTGCCGTCTTTTTTATACTCCCGCGTAATCTTCAGCATCGGATATTGATCCGCCAACGTAAATTTGATATAAGGATATGACTTGTCATCCTTTAACATAATGTTATAATGCGGACGGTATTTCTTAATCAGCGCGCTTTCAAGCAGCAGCGCTTCCGCTTCATTGTTCGTGATAATATAGTCCAGGTCAACAATATTGGCTACCAGCAGGCGCGTCTTCACATCATGTGCGCCAATGTTTGTAAAGTAGCTCTTGATTCGATTTTTCAAATTGATGGCCTTACCGACATAAATGACGATGCCATCTTTGTTTTTCATCAAATAGATGCCGCTGTTCTCCGGCAGATTTTTCAGTTTTTCATTCAGCATATCTTATCGCCCTGTTTGAACATATGCAATAATGCATATGTCCTTTATTTGACACTTGATTTTTTTATTAAATCATATATAATAAAAGAAAATAATTACAATTAATTAGATTTTGTAATTATAATATTATAACATAAAGAGAAAAAACATTGAAGCGCATTTTACAGGAGGGAGTAATGAATATCAAGCGTGAAGATGAAAAGTTGATTGTTGAAGACGGCACCTTTGAAGTACACATCTTAAGCAAAGTCTTCAGCGGTTACATCTTTAAAAAGTTTATCAAGGGCTCCTTTTTTGACCTGATCGAACAAAGAGAAATAAACGTTGCCCTCACGGAAGATGAAATGTTAGATACCGCCAACGATATGCTGAAAGGCACGTACAAAATCAACTTATTAGGTACTTAAAAACTACTGCAAAGGAGCTGCCTGACAGCTCCTTTGTTATTGCTATTTTCAAACTTTTATATTATACTTTTACTATTATTCACAATTTGGAGAAAAAATGAAAATAGCAAAACTATTCGATCAGAAAAAAATCGTTTATTCTTTCGAAATCTATCCGCCAAATCTCTCATCAGGCGTTGATGTCGTATACGAGACTTTAAAGAATCTGACCAATCTCAAACCGGACTACTTATCGGTCACTTACGGTGCCGGCGGCACGGAAGTAAAAAACCGCACGTGTGAAATCAGCGCACTGATCAAAAATACCTGTGCGATCGAACCGCTTGCCCACTTAACGTGCGTCAATTCGCGAAAAAGCGAAGTCAGCGACGTACTGAATCAGCTTTCAAATGACAATATCCACAACATCTTGGCTATGCGCGGCGATATCCGCCCAAATACAGTGGTGCGCGATGATTTTAAATACGCCTCTCAACTGATGGACTACATCGCCGGACGCGGCGGTTTTCATCTGGCAGCCGCTTGTTATCCTGAAGGACATCCCGAATGCGAAAGCCTTAAAAAAGATATTGAATATATGAAATTAAAGCAGGACTGCGGTGCACAGTTTTTTATCACACAACTGTTTTTCGACAACGACGCTTATTACGACTTTGTCGACAAGGCGCGTGCAAGGGGCATCACGGCACCCATTCAGGCAGGAATTATGCCGTTGACGAATATCAAACAAATTGAGCGCACGCTCTATCTGTCCGGCGCGAAGGTCCCGCACAAATTAAGCCGCTTAATCTCGCGCTACGGCAGCAACCGCGTGGCGATGACGCAGGCCGGTATTATGTATGCGACGGAACAGATTATCTCGCTGCTGGAAAATGACGTTCAGGGCATTCACCTTTATACGATGAATAAACTCGATGTCGCGCGTAAAATCACCGAAAATATCGACCACTTGATCAGTATGGAAAATACTTCTTATCTGGTATGATGATGGAAATTAAAATAAATAAAAAAACGGTGCTGGCTTACCTGGGCATGCAGGAGGGCGGCATTCAGACAGAACTGAATACGCGCATTGATGCAACGATCGAAAAAGCAGCCGCTTTAATTCGGCCGCAATACGTTCATGGCATTTTTGATATCACAAAGCGCGACGAAAAAATTGTTGTCGGCAATGCTTTTGAAATCGAATCGTACGATTTATCCGTGCTGCTGCGTCATTCCAATAAGGCACTCCTCACAGCCGTCACCATCGGATTTGACATTGAACGCGAGATTAAAATGCTGCAGATCAGCGAAATCGCCGGCGCTTTCCTGTTGGACTGCTGTGCCTCAGCAGCAGTTGAAGATTTGGCAGATGCTCATTTTAAACAACTGCGCACGGCTTTTGCAGACAACGGGCTGAACC
>CALGIV010000048.1 GCA_937914785.1 uncultured Eubacteriaceae bacterium
AACAAATGCCATCTTGCAAGTCGGCTATCTGATAGGCGATGGCTTCCAACGTCGCGCGTGCAAGATGGCATTTGTTGCTGCCGCGCGTCAGGCCGCTGATCGTTCCGCGCGCGTACATATCCCAATGGGGTGCACCAAGGCCGGTAAACGCCGGCACAAAATAGACGCCGCCATTATCTATAACGCGTTCAGCAAGCGTATCGCATTCGCGGGCAGAAGCGATAATGCCGAGTTCGTCGCGCAGCCATTGGATGGCGCTGCCGGCGTTAAAGACGCTGCCTTCCAATGCATACGTTACCTGATCGTCGAGGACCCATGCTATGCTGGTCAGCAGGTTATGTGTGCTTTTAACGGGATTTTCTGCTGTGTTCATCAGCGTAAAACAGCCGGTGCCATATGTATTCTTTACTTCACCGGCTTCAAAACAAGCCTGACCGAACAAAGCGGACGGCTGGTCACCGATACAACTGAGGATGGGTATTCCCGCAAGCGCTTCAAGGCCTTTTATATCGGTTGCGACGGTAGCCAAGTGGCCGTTGTTTTTTACCGGACGGGGTAACATATGATCAGGGATTTTAAACTCTTTTAACAAAACTTCATCCCATGCCAGACGATGGATATCGAAGAGCATCGTGCGCGAAGCATTCGTATAATCGGTGATATGTTCCTTCCCGCCGGAGAGCCGGTAGATCAACCACGAATCGATTGTGCCGCATCGGAGTTGTCCGTCTTTGGCTGCAGCTGCCGCGCCAGTAATATTGTCTAAAATCCATTGGATTTTTGTCGCAGAAAAATAAGCGTCGAGGACGAGGCCGGTCGTCGTGGCGATATAGTCGGCCATTCCGGCTTGATCGATTTGATCGCACATTTCCGCCGTGCGGCGGCATTGCCAGACGATGGCGTTGCAGAGGGGTTTTGCTGTCTTTTTATCCCAGACGACGACGGTTTCGCGTTGATTCGTAATACCGATGCCGGCAATGTCGGTTGCCTGCAGGCCGCTTGCGGCAAAGGCTTTGGCCAGTGCTTTTGCCTGCGTGGCAAAAATTTCTTCGGCGTCGTGTTCTACCCAGCCGGGATGTGGATAATGCTGTGTAAAGGCATATTGCGCCTGGCTGACTATCTCACCTGCTGCATTGAAAATGATGGCGCGGGAGGTGGTCGTGCCTTGGTCGAGTGCGATGAGATACTGCTGTTTCATACCTGGTTCTCCTTTTTATTTTCGGGCAATAACCATTGCTTGTGCATTGACAACTTATCTAAAAACAAGTAAACTGAAATTACAAATTGTTACAAATATTTTAGCCGAAATAAAGAGAGGATGCAATGGAACAATTTAAAACGATACATTATCCGTCAGCAAACAAGAAAAACGAGGTGTATGCGCGAATATATCCGGCGCAGGGCAAGGCGCGCGGTGTGCTGCAGATCGTTCACGGCATTGGAGAACATAGCGGACGCTATGACGAGTTTGCACGATTTATGGCTGCTGCGGGCTTTATCGTCGCCGTCGCAGATCATCTCGGTCATGGCGCAAGTATCGCCCAACAAAACGAATTGGGCTATATCGGCGAGGACGGCTGGCAGTATCTAATCGATGATGTGCGGACGCTTTCCCGGCGTGTGAAAAAAGACGGCATCCCGTTTATTTTGATGGGACACAGTATGGGCAGTTTTATCGTTCGTACATTTATCATTCAGTATCCGGGTGAAGCAGACGCCGTCATTTTAAGCGGTACGGGACAACAATCCAATTTTATGATCGCTTCTTCGTTGTTCATCGCAGCGCTTGAGAAAAAACGGTTGGGTGAAAAAGGCCAGAGTAAATTGATGTATAACTTTAGCCTTGGCAGTTATAACAAAAAGTTTAAGCCGAACCGTACGAGCGCCGACTGGCTTTCCCGCGATGAGGAAATGGTGGATGAGTATATCGCAGATCCGTTATGTGGAACATATCCGACGGTAAACCTGTTTCAGCAGATGTTGCGTGGGATGAAATTTATCGGCAATATGGATAATATTGTAAAAATGGATATGACAAAGCCGGTTTTATTCCTCTCCGGTGATGACGATCCGGTCGGCGGAATGGGCAAACAAGTGCGTCAGGTGTTTAATATGTTTGACTGTGCCGGTGTCAAAGACGTGTCGATCAAATTGTATGAAGATGGACGGCACGAAATGTTAAAAGAGATCAATCGCGCGGAAGTGATGCAGGATATTTTAGACTGGATCGCAGCCCACGTTTTAAGCGAATAAAACAAAAGAAGTACGTGCCCCGTTCGATTTGTCAACGGGGAATTTTCGTGCATTGAATACGGTGGTTTTATCATGAAGAGTTTATGTTGTTTTGTTGAAGAGTAAAGGAAGAGCGCTTGACAGAACATCAGGTGCGTTGTATCATATGTATAACTAGTATTACTTTTAGAATTAGTATTTCTTTCGTCAAGGAGGCGGTTATAATGGATAATAAATCAAACGACCTTCAAGGAAAATATATCGGTACGGCAAAAGTCGGGCCAAAAGGGCAGATCGTTATTCCAAAAGATGCGCGGGACATGTTTAACATCAAACCCGGCGATACATTATTGATTTTAGCCGATATTGATCAGGGCATCGCGATATTAAATGACAATCTGCATTTGCAATTTGCAAAAGCCGTTTTTAAAGCTTACGAAAGGCCGATTGAACCGGAAGACGAATAATCTTGTGTACTTTTTTATAGTTGGAAATACACGAAAGGCCAAGTGTTTTTAAAAACGGTAAAGAAGCGCTCTGCCGTTGAAGTATGATAAGAACATTGTGTGATCGATGAACTAATTTATTTTGATAATTGTTTTTTATTGCTTGTCCAATTTTGGGTTTGATTTGTCAGTGAGTACTGATATAAAAGTCAGAGAGGCACCTTATGGCGCCTCTTTTTCCTTTTGAGGGGCGTATTCTTCTTCGGGGAAAATGGCCATCTCTGCCGGTGAATCTGCTTTGGGAGGGTCGCATTCACAAGGATAGTGACGACAGAGCGGGCACTTGTAATATTCGTACATCGATTTTTCCTCGCAGATAAATTACGTGCTAATATATCATATGAAAAAATAAGCAAAAAAGTGTCGGTGTAGAAAAGAAATTTCTGGTGAAATAATACACCAGATGTGTTAATTTGTGCTGAAGCAAATAAAGCTTTATGTTTTACGTTTAAAATTAATTTACTATGATTAGAGATAAATAAATTATCGTTTCTTTTTCTATGTTTATACCTTCAATTCTTT
>CALGIV010000049.1 GCA_937914785.1 uncultured Eubacteriaceae bacterium
TAATTGTCAATGGGACATTGAACATTACGGGAAATAAGGCGCACTATAACCAATCGTCTTATTATGATGCGAAGGGCGGCGGGCTTGTCTTAAATCCGTATGCGACGTTTACAATCGGCAGCAGCGGTGTCGTGACGGTTAAAAACAATAATGCGGGTGGCAATATCAGTGGAGCCGGCGGTGGTTTGAGTCTTGCTGACTCTGTCGCGCTGTATAATTCAGGGAAATTGACTGTAGAAGGAAATACTGCGCATAAGGGTGCCGGCATTTATGCGGCCGATAATGTAGCGTTGAATTTTAACAGTACGCAATCGGCAGATATTACGAATAACAGGGCCAGCCAAAATGGCGGCGGCATACATATGATGGGCAACCTCGTAAAACTGAACATCGGTTCAAACGGTGTTGTAAATATAACAAAGAATAATGCAACCTCTAATGGCGGCGGTGTCTTTGTAAACAGGAGTGCAACATTTACACTTTCCAATGGTGCTAAGCTGAATATGGGTGGAACTGCATTGGGGAATACTGCTCAAAATGGTGCAGGTGTTTACAACAATAATAGTGCATCATTACTGATAGACGGTGGGGTTGTTAATTTTACAGAGAACAGGACAACAATCAATGGCGGCGCGATTTACAACAGCACCAGTGCAGTTTTGACAATAAACAGTAGTTCTGTTGTTGACTTTATTAAGAATCACGCAGGCAGCAATGGCGGTGGTATTTATAATAGCGGTACGTTATCGACGATCAACGGCGGTCTGGTTAACTTTACAGAGAATACCGCAACGTCTAATGGCGGTGGTGTCTACAATAATGCAACGTTAAGAATGACCAACAGTGTTGTCAACCTTTCAAAGAACAGTGCAACAGATGGTGGCGGGATTTATAATAATTCTGCTGTGTCGGTAATTGGCGGCTCTGTTGAGTTTAGAGAAAATGTCGCGAATGCAAACGGCGGCGGTCTTTATTTAAACAACGGGCAGCTGGATGTTCAGACAGGCGCGTTAATGTTCGCAGTTTCCAATCAGGCTACAAAGAATGGCGGCGGTATCTATATGAATGGCGGAAAGTTAAATGTTCAACAAGATACGTCAACATTCCTGCTTTCTAATATAGCTGTTGAAAAAGGCGGTGGTATCGCTGCGACAGGCAGTGCTTCTATTACGAATCCCGGCCTTAACAGTGATAAGAGCTTTATAGTGCAGAATAATGTAGCGACAGATGGCGGCGGCATTGCGCAGTTAAGCGGCACGCTGACAATTTCGACAAAAGCAAAAGGGATGAACATTAACGGCAATACAGCTACCAAGGATGGCGGAGGAATTTGGAGTGCAGGAACGATTACATTAACCAGCCCTGTCGGAAGCGGTTCAGGCGTAACTGCTATCAGCCTTAATACAAACAAAGCAAACCGTGGCGGCGGCGCATATCTGGCACCGGGATCACAGTTGAACGCAGGCAGTGCGCTGCAGGGAATGGAAATTATTGGGAATACTTCCGATACAAATGGCGGCGGTGTTTATCTGGACAGCACGACGAATGCGAATGGCGGCAAATTTACGAGTGAAGCAACGTTAAAAGTAAATGATAACAAAGCGCCAAGCGGTGATGGCGGCGGATTCTATGTCCATTTGGGAGATGTGAAAGAAACCGGTGTAAGTCGCTACAATGCTCTCGCTTTGTCAAATAAAACGACGTTTTTGGGGAACAGTGCCCGCGATACAGCTTTCTGGGATACCAATAATACGTGCTCGGATTTTGAGCGAGATGCTGCGGTGATTTACAGAAATAAGATCTTCGCGACGACGTATACCATCCTTACCGGGACGAAGCAATTCCAGAATGCTTACAACAACTATGATATTAACTTTGAGGCAGATGCCCTTCTTCTTACGCTTACGTTGCGTAAGGTAGATGCACAAGACTTTAATATACGCTTGCCGGGTGCCAAGTTTAATCTTTATCAGTGTAGCAACACGACACCGGGGCACCAGCACAGTAGTTTAGTCACATCCAGTGTGCAAAATTGTTGGGATTTAACACCGGCAAATGTTCGAACAGCTACAAGCAATGCTCAGGGGTTGTTTACATTTGAAGATCTGATACCGGGTTCTGATTATCAGTTGGTAGAAACACAGGTGCCAAATGGCGGCTATCAACTTCCTTCAGGGCAATGGCGTATCTCCATTGATCAAAGTGGAAACATCACGCCGACAGCAGTTGGCGGCAATGTACTCGCTTTTGCGCAGCCCGGGTCCGGTGATAATGAAGCAGACTTTTTAGTCTTGAATGCCCTTGTAAATGACTTACCTTTACTGGGTGGAACAGGGACAACACCTTACATCATATTAGGCTGCAGCCTGTTGCTTATCGGCGGGGCGGCAATATGGAGTTTATATAGAAATAAACGACGTTATAGTTAAAAAATGATCCAAGATCACAACCTAAGTTCTCAGTGTTCTGTCGAACCTGTTTACATAGATAACAATAAATTCTTACGAAATATGAAAGGGAGAGAATTATGAAAACAAGTAAAAAAATTATTGCATTATTGATGATGGTTACCATGCTGTTGTCACTTAGTGTAGCGGTATTTGCGGCTCCGATTCCGGCATATGACCCGGCCGTGCCACGCAGTATCACGCTTCACAAATATGAATTAACTGAAGAGCAGTTGGCTCAGCTGAACAAAGAAAACAATGGGACGTTGTTGCCCGACACGACACCGATTGGCGGCGGGATGACGTTAGGTGATTTGAATAAACTTGGCGGCATTAAGTTTAGCATCGAAAAGGTGCTTCCGAAAGCCGGCAAAGAAGGGTCAGTTAATCCGGCGGATTACGATGTAGATTCTTCTTATACCGGAACGACGAAGACGACTTCCAGCAACGCTGCTGATAAAGGAAAAATCACCTGGGACAATCTTCCTGTTGGTATTTACCGCATTACGGAAGATGAAGCGGATACCCGCGCACAAGGTTTTACACCTGTAACTCCAAACCCGTTCCTCGTCAGCGTTCCTATGACGAACCCGACAAAAGATGGATGGATTTATGACATCAATCTGTATCTGAAGAACGCTACGTTCGGTCTGAAAAAAGAACCCGTATACACAGACTTCAGCGGAACGAAACTGGGTTGGGCAATTACGCTGAATATCCCATCAGATATTACTGAAGAAGGCAACGGAGCGCTGAAATTCACGGACGTTCATGACACCAGATTAGCTTATGATACAGGTTCTGTTAAACTTGTTTATACGAATAAAGCTGGTACAGAAGCTACTTTGACGGAAACAACTCATTATACGGTGAGTTATACTGCTCCTACGCTTACAGTAAACCTGACAAAAGCCGGTTTGAAGGAATTGAGAGAGAAAGCATTTCTTGGCGCTGGTTCCTCTATCCCGCAATTGAAGCTGACTTATACGACGACGATTAAGGTTGGTTCAGAAGGAAGCATCGTAGACCTTAAGAACGATGTTACGACAGAATATAAAAACAAAGATGGTTCTACGTTTACTCCCGGTACTACAGGTAAAACGAATGTAGCAGCGATTCAAATCGTGAAATACGGCAGAACAGACTCAGGCGATGTATTATTGCCAGGTGCGAAGTTTGCAATTTGTGATTCACTGGCAAACGCTCAAAGCAAAACGCCTATGACGAACCCGATTACCAACTTGCCTTGGATTGAAACGACAAATGCAAGTGGTATCGCAAACTTTAAAGGATTGAACAAAGGAACCTATTTTCTGGTTGAAACCGAAGCACCGGCAGGATATAATTTACTTACTGAAATCATCCAAGTGACGATTACAGAAGATGAAGTTAAGCTTGCTACCGTAAAAACGGAAACAATCGTTAACTTTAAAGGATTCACACTGCCTGTTACCGGCGGAAGCGGAACACTCTGGTTCACGCTGATCGGTCTTGCATTGATCGGTGTTGCCTGTGGCGTATACTTCGTATACAAACGCAAGCAGAGACACGCTTCTTAAAAAACACTAAATAAATAACACCCTGTTCGGGTAAAACAATTGAGGGAGTGGGCGGGAGGCCTGTTCCCTCTTTGTCATTTTACAGAATGGAGAAAGATTCGTTGAAACGCCATTTACCCAAAATCCTGATAATCGTATTATTAATAATCGGCCTTGGGCTCGTCTTTTATCCCACACTGAGCAACTGGCTGAATGAACGCAATGCCAGTCGTGTTATCGATGAATACAGCGAAGTGGTAAGCGTGATGGACCCTGCGGACGTGGAAAGGCATTTGGAGATGGCGCAGACGTATAACAGCTCCTTGACCGGAAGTGCGGTAAAAGACCCGTTTATTCCCGGAAGCGGCGTTGTGTTGCCCGACAATTATGTCTCTGTTTTAAACGTGGATGGCAAAGGACTGATCGGCCATATTAAAATTCCTAAAATTAATGTCGATCTGCCGATTTATCACGGGACCAGTGAAGCCGTTTTACAGAAGGCTATCGGTCATATGGAGAATTCGGCTTTTCCGATCGGCGGAGAGGGAAATCACAGCATTATTACCGGACACAGCGGGCTCAGCTCTTATAAATTGTTTACCGATTTGGAAAAAATGGAAGAAGGGGATATTTTCTATATCCTGGTTTTAAACGATATTCTGGCTTATGAGGTAGATCAGATATTGGTCATTGAACCGGAAGACACTTCCAACCTGCTTCCTGTACAAGGGGAAGACTATATCACGCTCATCACCTGTACGCCTTATGCGGTAAACAGCCACAGGCTGCTTGTACGCGGAACGCGTGTTCCGTATGTGGATCCGGATACTTTGGAAATAGAGACTCCGGAGAGGGCCGGCCTCGACTGGCGTTTAATGATGATTTTGATCTTCTTTATTCTGCTGGCGCTGGCGTTTGGTATCTACAGGCTTGTAGACGGACGAAGAAAAAGGAATTGAGGAGATGAAGAAAAAAAAGAACGGTTTTAAAATACTCATTGTGATTCTGGTTATTGTTGGGTTGAGTGTGCTTTTATATCCGCGCATTACGGACTTTTTATACAATAGACAGGCTCAAAGTGTTATTACAGAATTTAGAAACCGTATGGAATTAGATGATGAAAGCCTGGAGCAGCTGTATCAGCTCCTTGTAGAATATAATCGATCGCTGTATGAAAATAAACAAAAAGATCTCGTGGACCCTTTTTCTTATAAACAAGTCGATTTTAGCCTGGAACCGTTTGGATTTGATGAAGAATTGATTGGGCATTTGACGATTAAAAAGATGGATATTGATCTGCCCGTCTATCTCGGCGCCACTGAAGAAAATATGAGCAAAGGGGCCGGACATCTGACGCAAACCTCGATTCCTGTCGGCGGTGAGAACACCAATGCAGTGATTGCCGCGCATCGCGGATACAGCCGCACGGCAATGTTCCGCGATATTGAAAAATTGGAACTGGGCGATGAAGTGCTGTTTACGAATTTTCGGGAAACGTTAGTATACCAGGTTGCAGAAATAAAAGTTATTCTGCCTACAGATATTGATGAAGTTTTAATTCAGGATGGACGTGATTTAATCACGCTGATTACCTGTCATCCATACCGGCATAATTACCAAAGGTATGTGGTGTATTGTGAGCGGGCCAAGCCCGCTATGGATTGACTTTCTCGTTGTGAATATTATGTTAAAAGCCATAAGACAAGAGTGTAAATGCTCTTGTTTTATGGCTTTTATTATTATGAAAATTCTTTGGAATCTTGAAGGGTCTTTATTGAAAAGAGTTATTTTATTTTGTGTAGACAAATATTTGTTTGTAAAAACAGAACAAAACGGGATTTTATGTCGTTTTACTTGCTTTGTTAGCGTTTAATTTGTAAAATGATGGTAATATGTGAGATTGTGTATGGGAGGAATTGAAATGATCTCTTTAAAAAACAGGTATCGTGTTTTTTTTACGCTGTTCTTATCGTTTGTTTTGTTGCTGAGTTGTCTGCCTGCAGGTGTGGCAGCACAGGAGATGCAATCGACAGAAAATGAGCTGGTGAGGATTGCAGATCCGAGCACTCTTACTGCATGGGAAGCATATTTTGGAGCAAAGGTTGAGGACACCACACATGTAGGATACATTTGGACGGATAAAACGATTTCAGATGCAGATATTCTGTTGAGTGAACCGAATGATGTTCGGGTTTCGCGATCCGATCCAAACAATTTTTTAGCGGGGCTTTCGGCAATCAGTTCTTATAAAAATATTATCGGGCAGTCGACCGTTCCCGTAGACGTTATGTTGGTGCTGGATGTCTCGTCCAGTATGCAGTCACACGAAGGAGCGATTCAGGCGATGGTTGATTCGACGAACGACTCTTTAGAAACTTTGTTTGCATTAAATGAGAACAACCGTGTAGGGGTTATCCTTTATCACAGCGAAGCGGAACTGCTGTTGGAAATGGATCGGTATACCGCCAAAGAGGATGGCAAATTTCTAACCACTGACGGTAAAACATATATTCAAACGAATGTTGTAGAAAAGGCTGACCTCTCGCTTTCTACAGGCAGCGGCACCTATATACAAGGGGGATTTTCTTTGGCGTTAGAACAATTTTCAGATGTTGCAGACACCACGGTAAAAGGCACGAAACGTATTCCGATCATCGTTTTAATGAGTGATGGATCGCCCACACGTGGAACGCGCTCTTATACGAATGTCGGTGCTTATGATAGTGATATGCAGCATGGCAGCGGCTCTTTGGATATTGCGTTTGTTACGCAGCTTACGGCGGCTTACACGCGGGCGAAAATGGAAGGGCATTATGATCGTACGGCCCTGTTTTACACGTTGGGGCTTGGTTTTGATCAATTGAGCGGCAATACGCAGGCTTATGCGAGGTCGGTATTGAACCCATCCAAGTCGATACCGGCTTTGGAAGAGTGTTGGCAGGAGTTTCACACACTTAGT